>CAMVHW010000082.1 GCA_947167395.1 uncultured Bacteroidales bacterium | reverse complement strand
AGACGCTCGACGCTATCGAGATGGCTCACCGTCACGGTTATACCACCGTTACCTCTCACCGTTCAGGCGAAACAGAGGATACCACTATTGCTGATATCGCAGTGGCTACCAATTCGGGTCAGATTAAGACCGGCTCAATGTCACGTACAGACCGTATGGCCAAGTATAACCAATTGCTCCGCATTGAGGAAGAACTTGGTTGTCGTGCTCAATATGGCTATCGTCGTATATGCCGCGACTAAGACTGAAAAAGAGATATTATTTTCCTGTAATAGGATATCCCAAGTGGATAACTAATAGGGCAGTGGCGTTCTTCTTGATCGCCTTTGCCCTATGCTCTTTCTTATGGTCGCAATACGCTATGCAAACACGTTTCATAGTGGTTAGTATTGTGTCTGTACTTTTATTTTTCTATCTTGGCGAGAACTTTGCTCGTCGTCACGCTTACGACTATCCTAAACGCTATGAGCGCAGCCTGTTCCTAATGGCGTTGTCCGTCAGGTTGGTATGGATAGTGTGGGCGTATTATTTCAATATAGATTACTATGGCGAGGCTCTTGGCGATGGTGCAGATACCACTTGGTATATGCCTGTGGCTAAGGCGGGTGTGGAAGCCATTAAGGACGGTAACTACCACTTGTATGACTTATGGTCCAATCAGTGGCAGGCTGTGTTTGACGATATGGGCTACCCCTTCTGGTTGATGGTGGAGTACTTGATAGTGGGCGAATGGAGCGATGTGTTTGTACCCTTTGTGGTAAAAGCCATTGTAACATCCTATTGTGCCGTATGTATGTATCACGTCGGTTCACGCCATTTTGGTGAGGACGCAGGTCGTTTGGCAGGTGTGTTCACCGCTCTCTTCCCTAACCTTATCTACTGGTGCGGAACGATGTTCAAAGAGGCGGAAATGGTTTTTCTTTGCTCTTTGTTTGTAGACAAGATGGATAAGGTGTTGAGCGAAAGAAACGTAACTTTTGTGCGAGTGTTGCCTGCCGCCCTCGTCGGACTTATCCTGTTTTTCTTCCGTTCGGCATTAGGATTGGTGGCATTTGCCTCTGTATTGGCAGGCGTAGTGATGACTTCTTCGCGAATACTGGATACAGGTAAGAAGGTGATGGCAGGTTTTTTGGTGGCATTGGTGCTTTTTATAGGTATGGGCGACAGCCTGCGTATGCAAGCCACCAGTGCATATAACCGTGCTTTTTCGTCTGAGCAGGAGGAAAATATGGCTTGGCGTTCCCGCCGCGTGGATGCCGGCGGACACCAACAGTCTTTTGCCAAGTATGCAGGTGCTGTGGTCTTTGCACCGCTGATCTTTACCATCCCTTTCCCGACAATGGTTGAAGCCAATGCTAGCCAGGTGGTGCAGTCGTTCTTATCCGGTGGTAACTATATAAAGAACATCTTCTCTTTCTTTGTTATCCTTGTGATGTTTATTATGCTTTTCACGCGTGATTGGCGCAACCACGTCTTCATTTTGTCATATACATTGGGCTATCTGCTGGTGCTGGTGCTGAGTAACTTTGCGCAGTCCGGACGCTTCCATATACCTATTATGCCTATGCTGATGTTGTTTGCTGCGTATGGAGTTAAGATAACCAATTCCACTCCTAAATACAAGCGTTGGTTCGCCCTTGTCTTTTTTGTGGAAGTGGCAGCGTGCGTAGGTTGGAACTGGTTCAAACTGCGTGGAAGAGGTATGATATAATCGTTATTAACCCTTGTCCGAAAATGAAAATACTTGAAATAGGCAGATATAAGAAGCAATTTGCGTCCGACCATATTCTTCCTTTCGTAAAGGAGCAAGGTGAGGCTTTGCGTTCTGTTGGACAGGATGTGGACTATTACACAATCAAAGGAGCAGGTTTGGCTGCATACTTGACTGCTGTTGCTGACTTGAAAAGAGAGATACTCACACTTCGTCCGCAAGTGATTCACGCCCATTTCGGTTTGTCGGGCATAACGGCTGTCTTGGCTGTCAAGAGTATAAAGAAAAGCGAACGCCCCAAGTGCGTAATAACTTTTCATAATGGTGAAACGCTAAGCAAAACAGTCAATTTCTTCTCATCATTGTTCTCGCTTGGTGCTGATTATGTTATCTATGTGGCTGAACATATACGCCGTTTAAGTTATTTTAAGGCTCGGCACTATTCCATTTTGCCTTGTGGTGTGCCTTTGGACTTGTTGCCGTTGGTGTCATACGATGAGGCTCGTAAGAAATTAGGCTATCAAGATAATAAGAAATATATACTCTTTGGCGGTGCTTTCTCTAACAAGCGTAAGAACGTGGCTCTGTTGAACGAAGCATTGGCATTGCTTAACAGAGACGATATAGAGGTGGTTGAGATGCGTGGGTTGTCGCGCAGTGAGTGCGCTCTGCGTATGTGTGCCTGCGACCTTTTTGCTCTACCCACTCATAGTGAGGGCAGTCCGCAAGCACTCAAAGAAGCAATGGCTTGTAATTGTCCTATCGTCGCAACAGACGTGGCTGACATAGCCTTTTTGTTGGGCAATGAGCAGGGGCATTACCTGTTGCGTAATCCACGTAAAGATAACGCATACTGGGAGGCAGATCAAAGTAGTGCGAAGGAACTGGCAGAGTTGATAACCATCGCACTCAATACCCGCTGCCGCACACAAGGCAGACAGCGAATATTAGACTTGAAATTAGACAACACTGCCATCGCGCAGAGGTTGATGAATATATATAAATCCCTATAAATCATATTGGTGCTTATGTGGCACTGATTTTGTGGTATGACAACTGATAACAGAATATATTTAACTGACAATAATATGGTAAAAAAAGTGAATAACTACTGTGTCATAATGGCAGGTGGTATAGGTAGCCGTTTCTGGCCTTTTAGTCGCAATAATCGTCCTAAACAGTTCCTTGATTTCTTTGGAACAGGTCGCTCGCTGATACAGATGACTGTTGACCGTTTCCGCTCGCTCGTGCCTATTGAGAACATACTCATAGTTACTAACGTGATGTATAAGGATATGATATTGGAGCAGATACCTGATATGCAGCCCTCGCAGGTGCTGACCGAACCGGCACGACGCAATACCGCTCCGTGTATAGCCTATGCCACGATGCATATCAAAGGACAACTGTGTCGTCACTTCGGCATAGACATAGCCACTGCCGATTGGGACAATGACCCGCGTCTGAAAGCCAATATAGTGGTTGCTCCGTCCGACCATCTGATAGTGCAGGAACAGAAATTTATAGATACAATAAGAACAGGTTTGGACTTTGTTAGTCAAAACGACACACTGCTTACTCTTGGTATGAAACCCACACGTCCCGAAACAGGCTACGGCT
Organism: uncultured Bacteroidales bacterium; assembly: GCA_947167395.1. Lineage (GTDB taxonomy): Bacteria > Bacteroidota > Bacteroidia > Bacteroidales > Paludibacteraceae > Colicola. The sequence goes on along the minus strand of CAMVHW010000082.1, from coordinate 3,278 downwards.
ATATACAGAAAGCCGAACCGAAGGAAGGGTGGAACGATCTGTTTAAGGTGAAGACCTTCACAGAAAAACCTAACCTCGAACTGGCAAAGGTATTCGTGGAGAGCAGCGAGTTCCTGTGGAATTCAGGTATTTTCCTATGGAATTTACAGACTATCTCCCATGCTTTGGAGACCCATCTGCCTGAACTGACGGCAGTGTTCAATCAGGACATACGTAAAATAGGTTCCAACGAGGAAGAGAGTTATATACAGACTATCTTCCCCACTTGTCCTAATATCAGTATTGACTACGGAGTGATGGAGAAAGCCAAGTCCGTTCATGTTCAGCAGGCAGACTTTGGTTGGAGCGACCTCGGTACGTGGGGTTCACTCTATGAACTGAGCGATAAGGACGAGCAACGGAATGCCACTCTCAAATGTCAAGCCGCCTATTATAGCAGCGAAGGCAATGTGGTTGTGCTGCCCGAAGGACATCTTGCGGTGCTGAAAGGTATGAAAGATATGATTGTGGTTGAGTCGGACAAGGTGTTGCTTATATGTCATCGCGAAGACGAACAACAACTTCGCCAGATAGTGGTTGATATAGAAAATAAGTTTGAAGGTCGTTATAACTAAGGCGGCAATACGATAATAATTATTGACTATTCTATGAGTTACCTTAATTTTGATAAGACCTTGTTGGTCAATCTGGAGCGCAGCCTTCGTAAGGAGGTGTTGCAAACCAATCGTGCCGGCACATATAGTGCCACCACCTTGGCTGATTGTAATACACGTAAGTACCACGGACTATTGGTCGTTCCCTTGCCCGACAAGGATAATGACAATTATGTATTGCTCAGTTCGTTAGAGGAAACTGTCATACAGCACGGTGCAGAGTTTCATCTTGGCGTTCATCAGTACGATGAGCATCTGTTCTCGCCTAACGGACATAAGTACTTGCGTGAGTATGACGGTCGTGTCTTGTCCAAGACTACTTATAGGGTAGGTGGAGTGGTGCTTACCAAGGAGCGTCTGTTAGTCAGTTTTGAGCCTCGTGTGCTCATCCGTTATACTCTCTTGGAAGCCGGTCAGGGTACGGTAATGCGTTTCCGACCTTTCCTCGCCTTCCGCGACACTAACAGCCTCACTCACGCTAACGACACTGCCAATACGGATATGAACGAGGTGAGCAATGGTAGAGTGAATTGTATGTACGGCGGCTTCCCGCCTTTGTATATGCAGTTCTCCAAAAAGAACACCTATGCTCACGAACCGCATTGGTATAAGAACATTTACTACTTTAAGGAGGCTGAACGCGGATATGACAGCCACGAGGATTTGCTCGTCCCCGGCTATTTTGATATACCAATGAAGCAAGGCGAGTCTATCATTTTCTCTGCCGGCATAAGCGAAGTCAAACCTTCCGCACTCAAGACGATGTGGAAGAAAGAGGAGGAAAGGCATTTCCTGTGCGACAATATGTTCACCAGTCTTCGTAATGCCGCTTCTCAATTCTATAAACGCGAAGGCGATAAGTGTTGGTTGTTAGCGGGCTATCCGTGGTATAAAGCCGAGGCACGAGCCGAGTTCTTCTCCCTAAGCGACTGCACTATGGGTATAGGTCGTCCCGAATACTGGGATGCCATAATGAATAAGACCGCCGTTAATGAGGTTCGAGCCTTCCTCGAAGGACGATATGAGGATATAACGCTCAAGGGTATGGACGAACCCGATGTGCTGCTATGGTTTGTGCGTGTCATACAAGAGTACTCTCACTATGTGGATATAAAGCAAGCGGCAGAGCAGTACGGTAGTCTGTTGTATGATATTATTGCTTTCATTCGCTCTCAACGCCATCCGCGTCTGTTTGTTCATCAGAACGGCTTGTTGTGGACAGACGGAACAGAGAAGCCCGCTTCGTGGATGAACGCGGTGGAGGACGGCAGACCGATTACACCGCGTACAGGTTATATAGTCGAGATTAACGCTCTGTGGTACAACGCTATGTGCTTTACGGCAGAGTTGATGCGAGCCTTGGGCAAAGAGCAAAGGGCCGACCTGATGGAGTATCAAGCCGAATTGGCACGAGAACACTTTGTCAAGACCTTCTGGAACGGCTATTATTTAGACGACTACGTGTCGGATAACTACCATAATAACGAAGTGCGTCCCAATCAGATATGGGCTGTGTCGTTGCCTTATTCGCCTTTGGATAAGAAGCAACAGAAGGCAGTCGTGGATATATGCACCAAGGAACTATATACTCCCAAGGGTCTGCGTACTCTCTCGCCTAAGAGCGGCTATTACCGCCCCGTGTATATCGGCGGTCAGTTGGAGCGTAATCGCAATTTCCATAACGGTCCCGTCTTTCCTCTTACCATCGCTGCTTACGGCAAAGCCTATATGCGTGTGTATCAGCATAGTGGTGAGAGTTTTCTGCGTCGTCTGTTAGCAGGCTATGAGGCGGAGATGAACGAACTGTGTATAGGTACGCTCAACGAACTCTATGACGGCAACCCGCCCTTTAAGGGACACGGAGGTATGAGTTATGCTCCAACCATCAGCGGTGTGATAGGTATTTATAACTGCTTGAAAGATATTACTTAAAACTAAAAAACTAACCAACTTCTTTCAACTATAAACTTTCAACTCTAAACTAAAAAACTAACCAACTTCTTTCAACTATAAACTTTCAACTCTCAACTATGAAAGCACTAATGTTTGGATGGGAATTTCCGCCGCATATATTAGGAGGTTTGGGTACTGCCAGTTATGGTTTGACCCATGGTTTGGCTCAACAGCAGGATATGGAAATCAGTTTCGTGCTGCCACGTCCATGGGGTGACGAAGACCAAAGTTTCTTGCGTATAATAGGTGCTAACAGCGTAGTCGTTCCGGGCAGAGGGCGTATAGAGTTCTCAGGTCGCTATCCCGACAACCTGTTGGAGGAGATAGAGAACTATCGCCAAGTGGCTGCCGTGTTGGCACGACAGGAGAGTTTTGACGTTATCCACTCTCACGATTGGCTTACCTATCCCGCCGGAGTAACGGCTAAACATATAAGCGGCAAACCGTTAGTCATACACGTCCATGCCACTGACTTTGACCGCTCGCGCGGACAGGTCAACCCTACTGTCTATGCTATCGAGAAACAAGGAATGGACGAGGCTGACCATATAATGTGTGTAAGCAACCTCACGCGACAGACGGTTATAGACAAATACGGACAACCTGAATATAAGGTATCCACCGTTCATAATGCCGTCTTCCCTTTGCCCGATCCTGATGAGTTTAAGCACC
>CAMVHW010000081.1 GCA_947167395.1 uncultured Bacteroidales bacterium | reverse complement strand
ATAACTTCTTGCAGCAGAGCACGGCGGTAACCTACCTGTGCATTACCTATACCCACATTGCGAGTCCAACCTTCTTCTTTGCCGTCGTCCCACGGGCGTATATCACCGCCGGCGAAGGAGGCGAAACGTACTTGGTCGTGATTGCCGGATATGTTACCCATAGTGTGGTGGCTGCCGTATGCTGCCAACGACTCTTCTATGACACGGTTAATATCTCTCATCGAGCCGTCAAAGCAGAGAACGTCTCTGACGGTAAAGTATATGTTGAAGTCGAACTGTGCATTCAGCATACCGGTTTTGACGTAACTGCCGATGAGTTGCGGGCTGCCGTAGGTCTCGCCTATCATCCACATCTTACGATTGGGGAAGCGGGTTACCATCTTGTGGGTCAGCATACGCCAATAGGCTTCGGGAATGTGCTTACAAGCGTCGTGACGGAAGCCGTCAAGGTCGTACTGCTCCAACCAATAGAGAGCCGAGTCGGTCATACTCTCGCATACTTCTTCTCTTTCCAAATCGAGTGTGGGTATATGCTTGTCGAACCAAGTGGTCAGTCGTGCTTCGTCCCATAATTCGAAATTGCGTCTGCCGTCCGGCAATATACTGTCAGTATGCCAGTCGGGGTGTTGCTGGTAGGTGGGCGACTCAATATGCAGGTGGTTGGCTACATAGTCGAGAATGATGTTTATGTTATGTTGGTGAGCGGTAGTGAGCAGTTCGTTGAGCGTCTGTTGAGTACCAAAGCGAGAGTCCACTTGCGTTATGTTGGTAGGCCAGTAGCCGTGGAAAGCGGAAAAACGTGTATAAGTGAGAGTGGAGTCGTATTTATTTCCGTTAAGGAAGGGATACCTGCCCCAAGCCGTCCATGGGTTTTGAGCAATAGGCGATACCCATAGTGTGTTCACGCCCAAGGAGTCGAAGAAGCCTTCTTCTATCTTCTGCGTTATACCTTTCAGGTCGCCGCCTTGATAATCAACTATGTCCAATACATCGGGTTGGTTAATTTTCCAGTCGTTGGTCTTGTCGCCGTTATTGAAGCGATCCACCAGTATGGAGTACAACACTTGTGCCTGCTCGTCGTGTCGATTAAGTTGAGAGGCTTTTCTTACGGGTTTGCCGTCTTCAAGAGGAATGAGCAAGTCGTTTAGCATTGCCGACTCGGTTTGAGCATATATACGCAGGAAGGCTCTGCCTTTCGGAGCGTAGGAAGGTATGGTGATGGAATAGCCCAAGCCGTCTTCGTCTTTTCTGATGTTTTCCGGCTCAATGAGTCGGTTATTGACGAGCGCAATGATGTTCAGTTCAGCAGGAGTGAGTTTGCCGTTTTCCATAAAACCTATACGAACGGCATTATTGGTTTTCTGTTTCAGGCTTATCAGTCCCGATTGAGTGGAGAGGTAGGGCAGCAGTACGATGTCGCAATCTGCCATACGTATGGTATGAAGTGTGTTGTCTTCATATAGAACGAGTACGCTATCTTCCAAGAAGGGGAGATAATCTATACGGTGGATAGTCATACTATCTCCCGTGTAGTGAATAGGCATAATGGGAGTGGCAAATTGCTCTTCCACAGGGCGTGAACAACCTATTGCTACTATGAGCAAGGTGAGAAGTAGAGAATAGTGTTTCATAAGCGTGTGGTTTTTGGGGTTATTTGTTTACTCTTTTTACTCGATAGCCTTCTTTGCGAAGTATTGCTATCAGTCCTTTCTCGCCACCTAAATAGTTGGCGTTGAGGGTGATAAAGGATTGTCCTTCTTTGAGGTATGGTCTTAAACGCCTTACCCATTGCAGGTTGCGTTTGGCATAGATGTCGTAGTCGGAATAGGAAATGACAGACTGGTTATCAGGGCTTTGTATAAGGTAGGCTATGTCGTTCAGTCTGCCGTTGCGGTACATAGCGTTTATTTCTGTTTCCAAGTCAATCTCACGCTGCGGATAGGTGATGATGTTTTTCAGTTCTTTCAGTTGGTAGTCAAAGGGTTCTCTGTCGAAGGTCATAAAGATGGTTTCTCCTGTGTCGTCTAAACCTACAACAGGCATTTGGTTTTGTTGAGCCACTTGCTCGAAGAACGTTTCCATACTGCGTTCTTCGTTGTCGTTAAACCATCGGTGCAGCAGTTCGTTACGATAGAGTTCGGTAAGGTATTGCGGTTTCATTCTGCCTATTTGGTCAAGGCTGATACCGAGAAGTGAGAAGATGGCTTTTTCTATGTCTTGGTATTCATAGTCGCTGTAATAGTCTTTCAGTTTGGTTGAGTCGGGTAGGAGTGCTGCTTGTCTTAGAGCGGCTATCGTTTCATAGTCTTGCAGGGCAAATTCGGTGATGACTTGTTTGCATTTGCCGAATACGACAAAGACATTGGGAATGGTGTCAAGGAACGTTTGGTCGGTATAGCGATTGGTAGCCAACAGATATGACTTGGCATTGGTGCTATTGCCGGAAATCTCATACAAGAGTTGAGCATTGGCAAAAGTAGAGCAAAAAGTTAATAAACCAAATATAATTGCAATTTGTTTCATCTAAATCGTGTAATCAGATTATATGCTTGGTATATGCCCAGTTCGCCTGCTTTACTCAGGTCGGCTATGCCTTCTTGTATGCGGTCGGTATAGATATAGGTCAGTCCTCTATTGAAGTAGGCTTCCGCAAAGTCGTTGTCTTCTTTCAGGGCTTTGGTATAGTAGTCGATGGCGGTATTGTAGTCTTGTTGCAGGCAGAGGATATTGGCTTTGTTATAGTAGGCGAAGGCAAAGTCTTGTTGCAGGCGTATAACATAGTCATAGTCACGAAGCATAATGTCATAGTCCATCTCAAAGCGGTTGGCTACGCTTTTGGAGTGGTACTCGTTGTTTATATCTCCGTTGGCTCGCATATACTCTATGTTCTTATACCGCCAGTTGGCACGGCAGAAGGTTAGCAGTACCACCATCGTTTTGTCCTGTTGGTGATTGACCATAGTGAGTGCTTGTGTACAGTCGTCGATAGCGGACGTATAGTCTTGTACGAGAGCAAACTCAATAGCACGTGCAAAGTGCAGTTCAGCCGAGGGCTTTTCGTCCAACTGACGGCTCAAGCGATTGATATTCTCAAAGTGGTCATTGACCATATCGGCTGTGAGTGTCAGTTCCTGATAGGTGGCATACAAGGTGGAGGGCAGTATGTGTCGTCGGTTGAGTTGATAGAGGAGCGGGTGCTGATAGTTGGTATTGCGCAGAGCAGTGTTTGAGGTATAGTAGGAGAGTATGATATTAGGCTCGTTGATAACGTCTGTATAGCGTTTCTGTATAGAGCCTCTTGTAGCCGATGAGTAGCCTGTTTCGTCCTCTGTCGTTTCCGTTCCGTTCTGTGCTGTGCGAGTCGAGAACTCTTTTCTTACATCCCTTTTCTTGGGGGACGATTGTGCTATTTTTACGTCTGTCGAGGGTGCCGTGGCGTTATGCAGGGCTTGAATACTGTCTTTTTTCTGTTCGAGCAGATATGCTTTTTGTCGATATTGGTATGCACTTTTCTTGTCCCCCAATGCTGTTTTGGCTTGTGCAGCCATATAGTAGGAGGGCAGGAAATAGGGGAAGGCATTGAGCAGTGTGTCAATGTCGTTAAGTGCTGTTTGCCACTGTCCCAATTCCATCAGCACGAGGCTTCGTTGGTAGCGCATTTCGGTTTGTTCGGGTGCAAGGTCAATAGCCTTGTCGAGGTCGTCCAAGGCACGATTATAGTCGCCTATTTCTGTTCGCAGCAGTGAGCGGTTATAGTAGCAGGAGGCTTCTTGCGGGGCCAAACGCACTGCCTCGTCGTAGTCACTGAGGGCGGCACGGTAGTTATGTTGGTGGTAGTTGAGTATGCCTCGGTTCATATAGTCGCCTGCCCATTTGGAGCCGAGGTCAATGGCGCGAGTGAGATGCTGAGCGGCTGCCGAGTCGTTACTCATATACATATCCACCAGTCCCAAAGCTGACCACGCGGACGAGTTTTGCGAGTCGTATTTGACTGTTTTACTCAGGTAGTCGTAAGCACAAAGGGTGTCTTTCTTTTGTATGCATATCACTCCTTTTTCAAATAGTAAGGACGGCGCATTGGGTTCGCGATGGAGCAGGTAGTCAATATCTTGCAGGGCTTCGTCAAAGTGCTGCATTTGTGCTCTCACATCGGCACGGAGCATAAGGTATGCCTTGTTGTCGGGTGAGAAAACGAGTGCTTCCGTGAAGTCTGCCTCCGCTTTTTGCCATTCGTTCATCTGACGGTAGATGTAGCCGCGAGTGTAGTAGGATCCGGGATGAAAGGGATTGCGCTCAATGGCTTTATTGCAATCGTCCAAAGCACCGGTATAGTCCGACAGTTGCAATTTGGCTATGGCTCTTAGGAAATAAGGTTCTGCCAAATAAGGCTTGAGTTTGATAACCTGATTGAAATACTGAATGGATAGCACATAGTCTTCAAAATACAGAGCATTCCTGCCGATGGCGGTTATACGGTCGGTATTGAGTTGTGCTTGCACTGACGAAGTGCCAATCAGACACAAAAGCACGATAAGCCTGTATGTCAGTCGTTTAACCATTAGTCTGTTTCTCGTTTTGAAGGGCATTAACCAGCATTCCGCAAGCAGCCAATATATCTTCACCACGACTGCGACGTATGGTTGTTTGTATGCCGTGTTCGGTAAGGTAGTCGCGCAGGCGAGTCATCTGCTGTTCGTCGCTTTCGCTAAACTTAACAGGTGTTGTGCTGCGGCTTTCTGCTCCGGCGTGAAAACGTATGAGATTGACTCTGCAAGTCAAGCCTTTCAGTAAGCGTAATAACCTGTCTGCATACACTTTACTATCGTTTTGTCCGCCCCAACAGATATACTCAAAACTGAGTCTTCGCTGGTGAGAGAAGTCGTGTTTTTTGAGTTCTTCTATCACTTTTGTTATCGGGTATGCTTTTTCTGCAGGCATTATGTCGGCTCTTTGTTCGGGTATGGGATTGTGTAGCGATATAGCAAGGTGGCAGTCCGTTTGGTTGATGAAGCGTGTGAGTTGAGGCATAACACCTACCGTACTGACTGTTATGCGTTTAGGTGACCAAGCGTAGCCCCAATCGGAGGTCATTATGCGAAGCGAGCGTAGTACCTCGTCTATATTATCCATCGGTTCGCCTTCGCCCATATAGACTATGTTGGTCAGTTTGCCGTCTATGAGTGAGTCTATGGTGAGTATTTGGTTGAGTATGTCAGCGGCAGAGAGATGTTGCTTAAAGCCCAACGTACCCGTCATACAAAAGGCGCAACGCATACGGCAACCTGCTTGGGTGCTGACACATAGCGTGTTCCTGTCCTCATCGGGTATGAGTACCGTTTCTATGTATTGATTACCCACGGCAAAGAGGAATTTCCTTGTGCCGTCTGCTGACTCAACCTCTGCCACCGGTTCGCTGCGACCTATGGTGCAGTTGTCTTTGAGCCATTGGCGTGCTTTAAGCGAGAGATTGGTCATCTCGTCAAAACTGACGGCTCGCTTTTGGTATAACCATTGAGCAATCTGTTTGCCTGCAAAGCGAGGCAATCCGGCACTGATTGCCACTGCCTGCAACTCATCTATATCTTTGCCTAATAACCTTTCCACGCTAAATTATCAATTATCAATTATCCTGCTGTTTGTATGATTTTTGGTAGTTCGCCTACTAAATAAAACGGTATATTGACCAATCTGAACTTTTTGCCGTTAGGGGTAACAACATCGTCGATACCAAAAGGCATATTCCATACACGAACTGCAATGTCTTCATTTGATTGCTCCATATACTGGTGCAACGAACGCAAATGAGCGTTATGTCCTGTCTTGACTTCAACAGGAATCAGCCGCCCGTCATATTCATATATATAATCTATTTCCGCTGATGAGTGAGCATTCGGATTAACCCAAAACATTCTTCGTTGCAGTACATTATTGCTCAATGTCAGTAATTCCTGACCAACTACTTGTTCTGCGTATGCTCCTTTCCAAATATCAAACAGATTATTTGCGGTAAAAACCTCTTTCTTATTGTGAGAAGCGGCACTTACCAGTCCTACATCCAACCATAGTAATTTAGGCGACCGTGCGTGATTAGGTATAGGAGGCGGGGTGGCAGTCGTGATAGGATAACACAACTCAAGTAACATCGCCTTTTCCAATGTTCGCATTGACTCACCCATCTCGCGAGATTTATATGATGAACCGCCGAAATTTTGAAAAGCGATTTGTTGCCCCGCTTTCATCATTCCTACCGAAAGAATATAGCGAATAACTTCTATTTGTGTGCGATTGGCAGCATACTTCTCTACGTCGTCTGCATAACCGGCAAGGAGTGTGTTATATATACGATCAAGAGCAACAATGTCTTGATGTTCAATGTAATGTTTGATTATTTCAGGCATTCCGCCGATAAGCGAATATCGACTGAATTCGCCCATTAGCCTATTGTGGAAAACGGACGAGGAGTCGGGCTCGTTTGCTATATACTGTCTGATTGCATCGTCCCCTTTTGCTGTCAGGTACTCGCGAAAACTGACAGGGTGCATTGCCATATACTCAACCCTGCCGACGGGAAAACTGATGTGTCGCCCTATCATACTTTCCAAAAGTGAGCCGGCGGCGATAACGTGT
>CAMVHW010000080.1 GCA_947167395.1 uncultured Bacteroidales bacterium | reverse complement strand
TCTTCCGATCTGGACAACTGCCTCAAACGACCCGCACGTGAGTTTGAACGACGAAGATTAACAGTGGAGGATATAGTCGATACGTGGCTGCCTATTGTTAATTCACTGACTAACACAAGATTTATTTTCACCGTCTCACCCGTCAGACATATTAAAGACGGTCTGCACGAGAACCAACTGAGCAAAGCCATTCTCTTACAAGCCGTGGAACAACTCCTTCTACGTTCTGCTAATTATCGTATCACCTACTTCCCGGCATACGAGATACTGCTTGACGAACTGCGTGACTACCGCTTCTATGCTGCCGATATGGTACACCCCTCCGAAGTCGCTACCGAATATATATTTGAACGCTTATCACAAACCTTTCTTTACGAAGAAGATACACAACAAGATATGCGTACGCTCCACCAACTCTTCCTTGACCTCAACCATCGACCTCTCCATCCTGAAAGCGAAGAGTATAAACAATTTATGACCGCTGTTTTAGATAGAAAACAACAACTTGCAACCAAATTTCCATATATACTATGACCAACAAAGAGTTATATACCCAATGGTCTGACCAACAGACTGATATGCCTATCTTTATGCGCTCGTGGTGGTTAGATGCCGTCTGTGCAGGCAAGGGATGGGATGTGCTGCTATATATTCATCCCCGTACCGAGCAGATATTGGCAGCACTGCCATACCTGACCGGCAAAAGACTCAAAATGCGTTACATCCTTATGCCCCAACAAACGCAAATAGGAGGTATATGGATTGACCAATCACTGCTCAACGATGACGGTTCGGTGTGGGATAAGGAAACATTGCAGAATATCTGCACTTATATGACCGACCAACTTGCCCGACTTAACCTTTGCTATTACTACCAACACTATCCCCTCACCAGTCCCTGTCCGCCATTGCTTCAACAAGAGGGTATGAAGGTCAAAAAGAGAGTAACATACCGAATTGAAGACACTTCCGACCTCGAAAAAGTGGTCAAACACTTCTCAAAGGATAAACAACGTCTGCTTCGCAATGCCGAACACCTGCAAGTACAGCGAGGACTCTTGAACGCTGAACAGTTCTTCCATTTCCACCAACAATGCCTGAATGATAAAAACAAACAAATAAGTTATTCGCGAGAGTTCTTTCTCGTCTTGGAAAGAAAAACCAAGCGGAATAATTGCAGCGAAATAATCAGTATTAACGATGAGAACGGAGAAATATATGCAGCAGCCTATGTGGTTTGGGACAAACGCTCTCTGTATTATGTCATTTCTGCCGTCAATCCGCAATATACATTAGGAGGAACCAAACTCGTGAGCGAATGTATTAAACTCGCTCACGAACTTCATCTCGCTTTCGACTTCGAGGGCAGTATGATAAGAGGCGTGGCTAAATTCTATAAACAATTCGGCTCTCAACCTTCCGAGTATTACAGCGTAGAGAAATTTTATAAATGGTGGTTCCGTATTCCCTATTGGGCTTATCGCCTATCCTCACATAAACGTAGATAATCGGATTATGCAAGTATCTCAAACTCAATTCTTCTCTCTTACCCGCGACTGGCAATGGATCTCACCTAAGCAAACACAGGCTTGGTGCGAAGCCTTCATCCCGGAAGCGGAAAGACTATTCTTCATCGACAATGATACCAATCCCCAAATAGCCTGCTTCGGACAACTGCATAAGAAAATGGGCATCACCTTATTGCTCATCACCGGCGAGTGCTTGCGTACAAAAGAAATCGACCACCAACTCGTTTTTCATTTCTTTGAACAAATAGCACAGCAAAAAGCAGACCTTATTTATGTCAATTCCGACTTGCTCTATTCTCCTCTATATGAAGTAGGTATTCGTCAAGCAGGATTCCTCCGACCGGTTGGTATGTTCTCTACCTCTCTCAGTAAGCATATCTATTCCGACCAGCCGCTGCGTATGTCCAAGAGTTGGCATCGCAATATGAAAAAATCAGAGAATAACGACCTCCGATTCTATGTACAAGACAACCCGAATGAAAAAGATATTCAGGCGTTTATAAAGTGCCATAACGAATTGGAACATCGCAAACATTTCTCTGACTTTTGTACCGAGCAGCAACTCACACGACTCCTACAACACCCTGACTATTGTCTCGCTTGGGTAGATTCTCCTTCGGGTGAACACCTCGCCGGAGTAGTATTCTTCTGTAATAAGTCTTATACACAATCTCTCTATTCCTTTACCTCTCCTCGCGGAAGAGATTCGGGGGCTGCCTATTTATGCCGAGTGGGCTGGATGGAATACATTAAGGAAAAGAGCATTCCCGTTTTTGATATAGGACGGCTCACTCCTGCAACGCACGCCAAAAACAACCTTTTCCTCTTCAAAAACGGATTGGAAGGCGACATCGTAACCTATAACGGAGAATGGATTTTTACTCGGCATTCTCTAATGCCACTCGCTTTCTACTTCGCCAATAAATATATATTCAAACGTGTCAGAGTATGAAAGTTCTCTATCTTAGCGAGTGGTATCCCAATATATATGACATCTCCTCAGGCAGGTTTGTCCGTGCTCACGCTCAAAGCGTTGTCAGGCAAGGTGTGGATGTGTGTGTGCTTAGCCTGTTCCATACTAAAAATAATGACCGACCGCAAACTATTGTTACCAACACTACCGGAATAAAAGAAGTGTATATCTACTATTCAGACAACTTCCTTTCTGCTCTCATTCGCGGTTGGAAATATGTTAAACTACATTGGGGAATGCCCGACCTGTGCCAACTTAACGTCATTACTAAAAATGCACTCTTACCCTTATGGTTGAAGCATAAATATAAAATCCCATATATTGTTGTTGAACACTGGACGGGATACTATCCACAAGTGAAGGACTATGATAGTTTGGGCTTTTTTCACCACCTGCTCGCTAAATCAACTGTTCGCTATGCAACTGCCGTACTGACTGTTTCTTCCGAATTGGCTGATTATATGCAGCAATGCGGACTGAAAAACAATAACTATCGAGTTATTCGCAATGTCGTATTTGACGATTTCTTTGTCCATAGAAAACGTAATGAAGAAAACATTAAACGCATTCTTAATGTCGCTTTCTTTACAGATGTTCATAAAAACCAAAGCGATATAGTCCGTGCTATCAACTTGCTCAGTCAACAAAGGCAAGACTTTCAACTTGTTATGGCAGGAGGAGGCAAAGACCTCAAAATGATTAAGCAGTTGGCAAAAGACTTGTCCATACCCGACAATATGATTCGCTTTACGGGCGAGATAATGCCCGACGAAGTGGCTGACCTTTTCTATCAGTCCGATTTCTTTGTCTTCTATTCCAACTACGAAACGGCGGGTATAGTCCTTACCGAGAGTCTTGTCTGCGGTAAACCCATTATAAGCACCGCTGTCGGTATTGCACCGGAAATAGTTACCCAAGAAACAGGAATGATTGTAGATAAGCGAAATCCGCAGGCTCTTGCACAGGCAATCAACTATATGCTTGACCATTATAAAGACTATAACACGGCTCGACTATATCAAATAGGAGAGCAATTCAGTATGCAAAATGTAGGGCAATACCTATACAATGTGTATCAAAGTTGTAAAATATCAGAATAAAATGTTGATAAAATTTGTAGCATTATCAAAAACGCTTTAATTTTGCAACCGCTTTTTTGGAATAAATAGTTAATCAATCATAGATATGCAACAGAAGAAATCGCCCGAAGCCAGTCTTGAAAACAAGAAACTAACCTATGTGTTAGTGGGCTTGGTTTTCGTTTTGAGTGTGTGCTATGTCGCTTTTGAATGGACTGAAAAAGAAGTGACTAAGTACGATGTTGTGGATATGGATTTCCAGTTTGAAGAGGAAATCGAAATCCAGCAAACCAGCCAGGAAACGCCTCCTCCTCCACCACCACCTGTCGTTCAGGAAGTTGAAGTGCTCAACGTAGTGGAAGACGATGTTGAAACAGAAGAAATAGAAATCAACACCGAAGACCAGAAAGACGTGGAAGTGGTTATTCAAGCCCCCGTTGAAGTAGTGGAAGAAGAGGAAGAAGAAGAGGTCGTATTCGTCATAGTTGAGGATATGCCTGAGTTCCCCGGCGGACAACAGGCCCTCTTTAAGTACCTTAGCGACAATGTTAAATATCCGATTATCGCGCAAGAAAATGGTATTCAAGGTCGTGTTATCTGCCAATTCGTTGTCAATAAAGACGGTAACATAGTGGACGTGGAAGTGGTTCGTTCAGGTGGCGACCCCTCGCTCGACAAAGAGGCTATTCGCGTGGTTAAGTCTATGCCTAAATGGAAACCCGGTAAACAACGCGGTAAACCCGTTAGAGTTAAATATACCGTTCCCGTTAACTTCCGTCTGCAATAAATCTTTTGGATATATTCACACAGGATATTACTTATTGTAAGGGTGTCGGCTCAAGGCGGGCCGACATTCTTCGTAAAGAGTTAGGGGTCAATACTCCTTTTGACCTCCTTTCTCACTATCCCTATAAGTATATCGACAGGAGTCGATTTATCTATATTCACGAGATAAACGATGAAGATACCTTTGTGCAGATAAAAGGTGTTATATCCGAATACCATACAGTTGGCGTAGGTAAAGCCCAACGTATGGTCGCCACCTTTACTGACGGACATTCATCTATCGAATTGGTATGGTTCAGAGGAGTGCAATATCTTAAACTCCAACTCAATACACCATATCTGCTTTTCGGCAAACCTTCTGCCTTTAATCACCAATTCAATTTCGTTCACCCCGAACTGACCCTCCTCAGTAAGGTTACTCCTGAACTCACACAAGGCTTGGAACCTTATTACAACACAACTGAAAAAATGCGTAATGCCGGTCTCAACTCAAAGGCTTTGCGCACTATCATTTTCGGTTTCAAAGACGAACTCAAACAGGGGCTGCCCGAGACCTTGGATATGGACTTAATCCACCAATACCAACTTATGTCGCGGGCGCAGGCTATCTATTCAGTTCATTTCCCGCCCGATACGCCAACTATGCAAAGGGCACGACATAGGCTTAAGTTTGAGGAATTGTTCTATATACAGTTGCACCTGCTTAGGCAGATGAAAAAAAGAGAGCAGAACCCCGGATATATAATGCCTATTGTCGGGCATTTCTTCCATTCTTTCTATCGCGACTCACTTCCTTTTGAACTCACTAATGCCCAGAAGAGAGTAATCAAAGAGATACAGGCAGACCTTAAATCGGGTAAGCAGATGAATCGTTTGCTGCAAGGTGATGTAGGCTCGGGTAAAACCTTGGTGGCACTGCTCTGTGCTTTGCTCGCTGCTGATAACGGCTATCAGACCTGCATTATGGCTCCTACCGAAATACTTGCGCAACAGCACATGCAGACCATCAGCGATCTGCTTAAAGACACTGATGTGCAAGTGGGACTGCTGACAGGCTCAACCACTCGTAAACACCGTGAGTCGCTCCACGCTGCCTTGAGAAGCGGACAAGTGCATATTCTTATCGGCACGCACGCACTTTTGGAAGATGAAGTGCAGTTCGCTAACCTCGGACTTTGCATTATTGACGAACAGCACCGCTTTGGTGTCGCTCAACGCTCTAAACTGTGGTATAAGAACGAGCGACCGCCACACATTCTCGTTATGACCGCAACGCCTATACCGCGTACTTTGGCTATGACTCTCTATGGCGACTTGCGTGTCAGCGTTATCGACGAACTGCCACCCGGACGCAAACCAGTTCAGACACTCCACTATACACTGCGTCGGAGTCAGACCATTTACCAGTTTATGCAACAGCAGATTGAAAAAGGACATCAGGTGTATGTGGTCTATCCGCTGATAAAAGAAAATGAGAAACTCGACTTGCAAGACCTGCAAAACGGTTTTGAAGAACTTTGTCGGCAGTTCCCTACCTATCGTCTTTCTATGATTCACGGTCAGATGAAGGCAGCAGAGAAAGAAGAGCAGATGAAACGCTTCCAATCGGGTGAAACGCAGATACTTGTGGCGACTACGGTTATCGAAGTGGGAGTTAATGTGCCTAATGCCAGTGTGATGGTTATTATGAACGCCGAACGCTTCGGATTGAGCCAACTCCACCAACTGCGAGGTAGAGTAGGGCGAGGAGCAGAGCAGAGTTATTGTATATTGCTCACGCGCGTTGAACTCTCTGCTGATACCCGACAGCGTATGGATATTATGGTTGCCACCAACGACGGTTTTCGCATAGCCGAAGCCGACTTACAATTACGCGGTCCCGGCGACTTGGAAGGAACACAGCAGTCCGGGCTGCCCTTTGACCTTAAAATTGCCTCACTCGCTACTGACGGAGCCTTGCTCGAAACGGCTCGTAAGGCGGCTATGGATATATTGGATAGTGACCCGCTGTTGGAAAACGAAAACCACCGACTCTATAAGCAGCAACTGAACTTATTGAGAGTAACGGCGGTTAATTGGGGAGATATATCTTGATTGCTTACTCTTTTTCTACTCTTTTCCTCAACTTATTCTTCGTTCATCAGTTCCACCATCTGTTCCCAACGCAATACGGCATCGTGACCGTACTTCCATAGTTTCTTGCGTGCTTCCTCTATTGTCAGCACCCTGTCCAAATGGCTTTTACTATAGAACTTATCTGCATAGCAGATTATCTTCTCCTCTAAAC
>CAMVHW010000079.1 GCA_947167395.1 uncultured Bacteroidales bacterium | reverse complement strand
GTCCGCTCAAACTCAAATACCCGCAAGGAGGTGAGAAACAACTGATTGACGCTTGTATCGGTCGTCAAGTGCCTTCGGGTGCACTGCCTATTGAAGTAGGAGCGGTGGTGGATAATGTGGCTACCATATATGCAGTTTATGAAGCCGTGCAAAAGCATAAACCCCTTATATCACGTGTGATGACAGTAACGGGTAAGAGTTTGCAACGCCCGGGTAACTACTTGGTTCGTTTTGGTACGCCATTGTCGCAAGTGGTTGAGTTGGCAGGCGGAGTCCCCGAAGATACAGGTAAGATAATAGGTGGCGGTCCGATGATGGGTCGTGCTATGAACAATATCGATATGCCTGCCAATAAGCGTACCAGCGGTCTGCTGTTTATGCCGGAACAGGAGAGTCGTCGTACCGAGCCGGAGAACTGCATACGTTGTGGCAAATGTGTCAGTGCTTGTCCTATGGGTTTGGAACCTTATCTGCTCGCCAAGCAAGCCGAAATGCAGATGTGGGACGAGATGGAGAAACACGATGTTATGGACTGTATTGACTGCGGTTGCTGTCTGTTCACCTGTCCGAGTCATCGTCCGTTGCTCGACTATATACGTATGGGTAAAGCCAAAGTCGGCGGCAATATTCGTGCTCGTCAAGCCGCAGCACAAGCCGCCCAAAAGAAAGATTAAAACACAGAATAAGTAAAAAAGACACAGATATGAAGAACTTAATTGTCGCTCCTGCACCGCACGTACATAGCGGGGACAGCGTAAGACGCAATATGTTGCTCGTCATAATAGCCCTCCTGCCGGCGTACGTTATGTCGGTTATTGCCTTTGGCTGGGGAGCACTCCTGACCGCCTGCATCAGCATAGTGGCTTGTGTGGGCTTTGAATGGCTGATAGCCAAATACATACTCAAAGAGAAACCTATGATTGGCGATTTGAGTGCAGTGCTTACAGGTCTGCTGTTGGCCTTCAACCTGCCGAGTAATCTACCTTGGTGGATTGTTATAATAGGTGCATTGGTAGCAATAGGTATAGGTAAGATGTCGTTTGGCGGATTGGGACAAAACCCGTTTAATCCGGCATTGGTAGGACGTGTTTTCTTGCTTATTTCGTTCCCCGCACAGATGACCTCTTGGCCTATGGTTCAAGGCATCAGTGGCAGTTATGTGGATGCTGCTACCGGTGCCACACCTCTTGCCACACTCAAAGAGATAATCAAAGCCAAAGGAGAAGGCGGAGCATTAGTGAGCCAACTGCCTTCGCTGTGGGATGCCTTCACAGGCTTCCTCCAATCACCATTAGGCGGTGGCTCGCTCGGTGAGATATGTGCCATAGCCTTGCTTGCCGGCGGTGTGTTCCTTATATGCACCAAAGTCATAACTTGGCATATACCTGTCAGTGTATTAGGCACTATGGCACTGTTTGCCTGCATAGCCGCTCCGGCAGAGTTGGGCAATGGTCAATACGTACTTTATACACTGCTCAGCGGCGGCGCAATGCTCGGTGCTTTCTTTATGGCTACCGACTACGTAACCAGCCCGATGACAGGTTGGGGAAAAATCATCTACGGTATAGGAATAGGTTTCATCGTTATGGTTATTCGTACTTGGGGCTCCTATCCCGAAGGTATGTCGTTCGCCATACTGATTATGAACGCCGTAACACCGTTACTCAATATGTATATTCGTCCAAAACGCTTTGGTGAAAAGAAAAAATAAGGAGGGCAAAAAGATGAAACGATTAGAAAGTAATTTTCTCAATATGGTGCTGTCCCTCACCTTGGTAACCATAGTGGCAGCAGGTATTTTAGGCGGTATCTATTCAGTTACCCAAGAGCCAATCAAGGCAGCAGAGACACAAAAAACCCAAAACGCCATCATTAAGGTTCTGCCGCAGGTGGAAGGATTGGAGATACGCGAAGCATACACACTCGACAACCTGACCATACACCCCGCCTATTCCAACAACGAATTGGTGGGCTATGCCGTGGAAACAGACACACAAGAGAACCAGAGTAAGCCTTTCAACGGCAATTTCAAACTTATGGTTGGCTTTGATAACGAAGGCAAAGTTATTCAGTACTCTGTTATCAATCAGCAAGAGACTCCGGGATTAGGTGCCAAGATGGTCAATTGGTTCAACGACACCGAGCGTCCCTCTCGCAGCATTATAGGCAGAGAACTCAACAACGAGCCGCTGAAAGTATCAAAAGACGGAGGTAATGTAGATGCCATCACGGCAGCCACCATCACCTCACGCGCTTTCTTGGAGGCTGTGCAACACGCTCACGACCTGATATTCAACGATAAAGAACAAACACAGGTCATAACTGACATAATAGAAAGTACAACAGACACTGCTGAACAAACAACAGAAGCAGAACAAACAACAGAAAAGGAGGCAGAAAATGAATAAGCCTATGAATGTTTTTACTAACGGACTCTTCCGTGAGAACCCCACATTCGGGTTGGTATTAGGTATGTGTCCCACACTTGCCACCACCACCAGTGCCGTCAACGGTATGTCAATGGGGTTGGCAACCTTATTCGTACTCGTTTGCTCTAACGTGGTTATCTCCTTACTTCGTAATCTTATTCCCGACAAAGTTCATATACCTGCTTACATAGTGGTTATTGCCTCTTTTGTAACTATGGTTCAACTGCTTATGCAAGCCTATGTACCTGCCATATACGAAACCCTTGGTCTGTTTATTCCCCTTATCGTGGTCAACTGTATCGTTCTCGGTCGTGCTGAGGCTTTTGCAGCAAAGAACAACGCCGGTTTGTCGGCATTAGACGGTTTAGGAATGGGTTTGGGCTTTACTCTCTCGCTCACCATACTCGGTGCTATACGCGAGTTGCTCGGCACAGGCACATGCTTCGGCTTACCTGTTTTCAACGAGCAATACGGCATGCTGATTTTCGTATTGGCACCCGGTGCCTTCCTCGCATTGGCATACTTGATGGCTATCGTAAATAAGATTCGTAAATAACAACGTAAAAGAAAAACGTAATTATGGTTTATTTCCTTATTATAATAAGTGCGATATTCGTTAATAATATCGTTTTCTCACAGTTCCTCGGTATATGTCCGTTCTTGGGTGTCAGCAAGCGTATCAACACCGCTGCCGGTATGGGAGCGGCTGTTACTTTCGTGCTCACCTTGGCGACTATCGTTACCTACCTCTTGCAGAAATACGTATTGGTACGTTTCGGCTTGGAGTTCTTGCAAACGATTCTCTTTATTCTCGTTATTGCAGCCTTGGTGCAGATGATTGAGATCGTGTTGAAAAAGATTTCTCCGTCTTTGTATCAGGCTCTTGGCGTGTTCCTGCCTCTTATCACCACCAACTGCTGCATACTGGGTGTGGCAATTTTAGTTGCTGACGGCACATGGGCAGGCAAGATTCCCGGAGCAGAAGCCAACCTCCTGCAAGGCACGGTTTTCGCCTTTGCCACTGCCATAGGTTTCGCACTCGCTCTCATACTCTTTGCCGGAATAAGAGAACAACTGTCGATGAACAAAGTTCCCAAGGCTATGGAAGGCACACCTATTGCACTGCTCACTGCCGGTCTGCTCGCTATGGCATTTATGGGATTTAGCGGAGTGGTATAAGCAATGAAGTGTGTTTTCAAAGAGTCGGATATTGCAGCCTCGGCGCAACTACTTGCGACATCAAGTAAGGTAGTTATACTGACACACATGTCACCTGACGGTGATGCTATGGGTTCGTCATTGGGCTTATACCATTGGCTCAAAAGTCTGCCCACGTCACCGCAAGTGAACATAGTGGTGCCTAATGCTTTCCCATCGTTCTTCAACTGGATGCCCGACTCACAATCTATCCTGCTCTTTGATAAAGACACCACTTCTGCCACTGACACTTTGCAAAACGCTGACCTGATAGTCTGCACCGACTTCAACGAGCCTAAACGCATTGGCGCATTAGGAGAGTTGCTGCTACAAGTGATTGACACTACACACACACCGTCAATACTTATAGACCATCATCTTCACCCTGCTGACTTTGCACAAGTGGTATTCTCTTATCCCCAATCGCCTTCTGCTTCGGAACTGGTGTACAGACTTATACGTCAATGGTCTGCCCTACCCGACTTCCCTGCGCTCAACCAACATCTATCATTGCCTTCCGCCACGTGTATCTATACAGGTATGATGACAGATACAGGCAATTTTTCATTCAATAGCAACCACAGCGAGATGTATGAGATAGTGGGCGACTTGGTGCGGATTGGCGTGGACAAAGACTATGTGTATGACCAAGTCTTCAATGCTTATTCCGAGGACCGTATGCGACTGATTGGCTACTGCTTATACAAAAAAATGCAAATCTTCCACGAATATCACGCAGCGTTCATATCATTAAGCAGAAAAGAGATGTATAAGTTCAATTTTCGTGCAGGCGACTCTGAAGGTTTGGTCAATATGCCTATGCAGATTAAAGGAATCTACTACTCCTGCTTTATACGCGAAGACAAAGTCCTACCTGCCGAGCGGCACCTCGCTAACGGAAGCAAAATAAAGATTAAAATATCTATGCGATCCAAAGGGGACCGACCGGTCAACACATTCTGCCACGACATCTTTTCAGGCGGCGGACATAAGAACGCTTCCGGCGGCGAGTACTACGGCTCATTGGAAAACGCAACCAACTTGTTTATGCAGAACTATCCTAAATACTTCAATAAATAGTACGCAATTAACAGACAGACTTTATTTTCAGCCACAGCAAGTCTGCATAAGATTTAGCATACAAGAAGAGAGTGTATCAAACTCATTTGATACACTCTCTTCATTATATAGGAAAAGGTCTTTTAGATAATACCTTGCTCCAACATAGCGGTAGCCACTTTCATAAAGCCTGCGATGTTAGCACCCTTAACATAGTCAATTGTGCCATCTGCCTGCTTACCGTAGGTAACGCATTGCTCGTGGATAGAACGCATAATAGTATGCAGACGCTCGTCAACCTCTTTCTCATCCCAAGAGATATGCTCGGCGTTCTGAGTCATCTCAAGACCCGAAGTAGCCACACCACCCGCATTAACTGCCTTACCCGGAGCGAAGAGGAAGCCCTTCTGGCTCTGGAAGTAGTGGATAGCACCGGGTTGACAACCCATATTACTTACCTCGCAGCAGCACCAAGTACCGTTCTTAACCAACTCCTTGGCATCATCCTCTGACAATTCATTTTGGAATGCACAAGGCAGAGCGATGTCGCACTTAACACTCCAAGCCTTCTTGCCGGCTGTGAATTGAGCCTGTGCAGGGAACTTGTCAGCCATATCTTGAACCTTATTGCGGTTGCTGGCACGCATAACGAGCATATAGTCAATCATCTCTTGGGTTATGCCATCCTTAATTTCGCATACGCCGTCCGGACCTGAAATAGCAACCACCTTGGCACCGAGTTGAGTAGCCTTAATAGCGGCACCCCAAGCCACATTACCGAAACCAGAAAGAGCAACACGGCAACCCTTGATGTCCTTACCGGCGGTATGAAGAACGTGCTGAGTGAAATAGAGAGCACCAAAACCGGTTGCTTCAGGACGGAGAACAGAACCACCTAAGGTCATACCCTTACCCGTCAAAACGCCTGTATGATACTGACGGCTGAGTTTCTGATACATACCGTTGAGGAAACCAATCTCGCGACCACCTACACCTACGTCACCGGCAGGAATATCCTGATCGGGACCTATGCAACGCCACAATTCCAACATAAAGGCTTGGCAGAAACGCATAATCTCAGCATCTGATTTGCCGACCGGATCAAAATCCGAACCACCTTTACCGCCACCCATAGGCAGAGTGGTAAGAGCATTCTTGAATGTCTGCTCAAAGCCGAGGAACTTCAACATACTCGGAGTAACTGCTTTATGGAAACGCAAGCCGCCTTTGTACGGACCAATTGCGCTATTGAATTGTACACGATAACCGAGGTTGGTCTGAACCTGCCCCTTATCATCGACCCAAGTAACACGGAAAGTAAAGATACGATCCGGCTCAACCATACGCTCAATAATCTGAGCCTTCTCAAACTCAGGATGCTGATTATACACTTCCTCAATAGAGTTGAGAACTTCTTCCACGGCTTGCAAATACTCTGCCTCACCGGGGTGCTTTGCAGCAAGACGCTGCATAATTTCTGCTGTTTTCATTGCACAAATAAGTTTATAAAATTGGTTTGTTATGCTTGAAAAGCACCGCAAAATTACAGCGACTTTTTATTACAACAAAAAAAAAGTGCAAAATAAAGATTGCAAAATTAGGCAAAAAAGAGTTTGCATTGTTGTATGATTATGGGAATAGTCATACTTTTGCGCGCTATGCCGTATATTAACACTTTTGTACATTCGCTTTTAGTACTTATCTTGTCGGGGATGCTGATGTTGACCGAACCGCTAAAAGCCTCTGATAACGAACGTTTGTTTCGTATGGAATTAGGTATAGAAGGCGGCTTGGCATACTACGTCGGCGACGCCGCACCACATATCTTTCAAAACATTAGAGAGACCTACGGAGCCGCTTTTCGCTACCAATTAGACAGACGATGGGCTCTGCGAGTGAAAGGTATGGAACTGACCATAGCAGGATATAACCCCGATGGCACAGGTTTTGCTAACAAACAAAAGGGAATGTGGAAAAACCAAAAGGTCAAT
>CAMVHW010000078.1 GCA_947167395.1 uncultured Bacteroidales bacterium | reverse complement strand
AAACAGACTAACGATGGTCATTTGTTCACAGCCGCTGTGCTGGATTTCGTAACCACCGACATTACCGGTGCTACCCGTTCGGCTACACCTACCATCGGTGCATACGAATACAACGCCGATATACTCAATATCCCCGTTATCGCCACGGGCTATCCGAAGGCGCAGAACATAAAGGACGTAAGCGTTGACATAGCGGTTAAGGCTGACAATATAGGTACAGCCCGCGTGCTGGTACTCGCAGCCACTGCAGCCGCACCGACCATTGAGACCGTTCTCGCTGACGGCGTGGAAGTAACCTTAACCAAAGATGCCGAAGCAACGGTAACGATTGAGGGACTGACCGAAGAAACAGCCTACAAAGCCTACGCAGTGGCTCTCTCGTCAGTAGGCGAAGCCTCGGATGTACTTGCTGTTTCCGACGAGTTCACTACCGCTTGGACACTCCGTCCCGTGGAGTTGAACGCTATCGCTAAACAGACTGTGGCAGAGAACGCTGCAATCACGCTCACCGCTTCTCTCGTAACCGAATACGCTCAGGCTCAACCTTATACCTACACTTGGTTTACTGCTTACGACCATACCGAGATAGGCAACGAGGCTACGCTCAACCTAACCGCCACTCGCTCAACAGAGTATATATGTCAAGTTACCGACCGTTTCGGACAAAAGGCATTGGTTAACGCACACGTGCTTGTAACGAAAGCCGCTCCTGCCACCTTCGAGGAATATAACCTCGCAGCTGACGGATACAGAATGGTGGAAGACGTATGGGCAAATAACGTGGAAACACCGCTTTATAGTGGCTCGTATGCGTTTTATAATGTGCCTAACAAAGCATATAATGCCTATAACGGATATGTCATCAGCAGCGACAACTCGAATGTCTTCACGGGCAACTATATTATTGACCAGTTCCGTTCGGCTCCCGGCGGCGCATACGAAGGCAACAACTTCGCGGTGGCTTACTATGCCGCTCCATCTTCGTGGTTCGCAGGCTATAAAGACCCCATTACGCTGACCCATACCGAGACACCGCAGACCATCAGCGGTTTCTATATCACCAACTCGGCTTATACGCTTGACGCTATTCTCCACGGAGATTATGCCAACGGTGCGTTCAGCCAAGGTGACTATATGTCACTGACCATCTATGGCTACAACGGCGCAAGCGAGACAGGCTCTATCACCTACTACCTCGCCGACTACCGCAGTGAAAACGCTGCTGACCACTATGTTGTTACCGATTGGGAGTGGCTCGACCTGACAAGCCTTGGGGAGGTTACTCGAATAGAGTTTGATATGTACACCACCAAGTCGGATGCCTACGGATTCACCACTCCTACCTATTTCTGCCTTGATAACTTCGGCGGTGAAGCACCTGCCACATATACGCGCGATAACCTCACCGCAGGCAAAGTAGGTACGATATGCCTGCCATATACATCCATTAAGACCGAAGGAGCCACTTTCTATCGCTTGATGTATAAAGCCGTTGACGAATCCAATAATGCAATCAGTATCAATATGGAAGAGGTGCTGACCTTGGAAGCCGGTATGCCGCATATCTTTGTGGCAGAAGCAAATGAGTTCACCGTTTATTACTATGCTTCTGAAACACCGCAAGCGGCTAACCACTTCAACGGTTTATATGGTACGCATACCGACATCGTGGATGGTGCCATAGGTGCTGCAGGCAATATACTGGAAGGCAACTATATGGTCTATGACAATAAGTTCCATCCTTGTGCCGACTACTGCACATTGGCTGCCTATCGCGCTTATATCAAGATGGACGAGGTAAGTATGGAGAACGATCCTGCTGCTCCTCAACCCGTTCCCGGTCGCCGTCGTATGAATATAGGCGGTGAGAAGGCACCTCAATTGCCGACTGACATTGAGTCCGTTGATTCAGACAAGCAGGATAACGCTGTCTATGACGTTCTCGGCAGAAAGGTAAATAATCCTACCCGCAACGGCGTTTATATCAAGAATGGTAAGAAGTTTATTAAATAAGAAAGACTATGAAAGCGAAATATCTTAGACCTGTAACCCTGTCTGTTACTATCTCCCCTGTGCAGTTGATATGTGAGTCCGTTCCCGTTTCGGGAGAGATGATCTCCTATAAACCCGGGGATTAAAACGAATGAACAGCCTAACGGCTGATATAAGAAAAGTGCGTGCTGCAAGACGGCACGCACTTTCATTATTTATAGTAGAACAGGTAGAGTTTTTCCGGTCTGCGCGTCAGGGCATCCCAGTTAAGCAGTTCGCTCACCTCCGCTATATCGTGTATCGAACCGTCATTGAGCAGTATGTCGATGGCTTCGTCCTTGTCGGAATAGGTGCTGGACGACGAGGTATGCTCCACGAAGAAATACCGAGCGTCCTCAACGGAAACATTAAATGCTTTGGCATACTTATTCTTCAACTCCTGACGCTCTGCTTCATTGAGCGGTGCTTGCAGGCGTTGCGACTTAAAGAGGCGTCGCTCTATAAAGGCTTGACTCAAAGTGCTTAATACTCTATCGTCTGAACTCTGCCAAGTTTTGATTGCGCTCATTATGTCGCTATCGTCCAAGAGCGAGTACTGACGCAGAACCTCCTCGGATTGGTCCAAACAAGCGGCGTTAATATGCTGATAGAGGAAAAAACGAAGTGCAGGCGAGCAGAACAGTTCCTTGCCCGCTGCTGCCTGTTGTTTGGCGCGTTGAAGTATCTTAATCAGCAGTTGCTCGGCTGCCACGCTTGTCTTATGCAGATACACCTGCCAATACATCAGCCGTCTTGCAATGAGGAACTTCTCAATGGAGTATATACCCTTGGCTTCCACCACCAACTTATCGTCCACCACACATAACATCTTCAATATACGTGCCGAAGCCACACTGCCTTCCGTCACTCCGCAGAAGAACGAGTCGCGACAGAGGTAGTCCAAACGGTCCACGTCCAACTGAGAGGAGATGAGTTGGTGAAGGAAATGCTTATGATACTCGTTTTTGAATATGGCTATGGCGGTACTGATTGCGCTGTCTTCTTGCTCTTGATGCAAGTCCTTACGTATCTGCTCCATCATACGCAGAGATATATCTTCGTGCGTTATGCCGTCCACCAATGTATGCTCCAAGACATGAGAGAAAGGAGCGTGACCGATGTCGTGCAAGAGTATGGCTATTTGTGCCGCCGTACTCTCCTTATCGCTTATGTCCACGTTCTTGCTTCGCAGCACATTGATAGCGTCTTGCATAAGGTGCATGGCTCCTATGGAATGAAGAAAACGACTGTGCATAGCACCCGGATAAACCATATAGGACAAGCCTAACTGACGTATGCGTGTCAGGCGTTGTAAATACGGGTGTTGGAGCACATCATAAATAGTGTCGTTGGGTATAGACAGAAACCCAAATACAGGGTCATTGATAATCTTGCGCTTGTTCATAGTATTTTATTCTAATTTTCGTACTATTTGTAATTACTGCGGCAAAAGTACAATATTTTCTTTTGTCATTTACCAATAGCAAGTACTTTTGCCCTCGTTATGATTTACATTGATGTCATACTACCTCTCGCCATTAGCGATGCCTACACTTATTCGGTTGAAGATGATGCTGAAAAAGTGGTTGTCGGTATGCGCGTTATAGTGCCGTTGGTGAGAAAAGAAGTGGTGGGGATAGTGTGTCATATACATACGGAAGACGACCTTACTTTCGACTTTAAGCAAAAAATCCGCCCTATCATTACATGCTTGGACTCTATGCCTGCCGTAACCTCCGCGCAGTTACAACTATGGCAATGGGTCAGCGAATACTATATGTGTCCCATAGGAGATGTGTTGGCTGCCGCCTTGCCCAACAAGTTGTTAGACAAGACATATAGTATCGACGACGGACAGAAGCGACGAGTTAAGATAGCGTCATACACGGGCGATATGAAAAGCCCTAATACACTGACGGAGCAGCAAATCCGTGCAGCGACAGAGATAAAGAGTGAATGGAAAGATAAGCGTGTCGTATTGCTGGAAGGAGTAACGTCATCGGGTAAGACCGAGGTGTATATACATATTATCGAAGAACAGTTGGCGCAGGGCAAGCAAGTGCTGTACCTTGTTCCGGAGATTGCGCTTACCACCCAACTGACCGAACGCTTGCAATGCGTCTTCGGCAATCGCTTATTGGTATATCATTCGCGTGTCAGTCCTGCACAACGAGCAGAAGTGTATAGACACATTTTGACAAGAGGAAACCAAGAAGGACAACTGATAGTGGGAGCACGCTCCGCCGTGTTTATGCCGTTGAGCGATTTAGGACTGATTATAGTGGATGAGGAGCACGATGGCAGTTATAAGCAGCAAGAGCCTGCTCCGCGTTATAATGCGCGCTCGGTGGCTATAATGATGGCAACGCAGATGAACGCCCGTGTGCTTTTAGGTACAGCCACACCCGCTATCGAAACGCAGTATAACGCACAAAAAGGTAAGTATGGCTATGTATGTATGCGCGAGAGATATAAGGGACTGCAACTGCCACGCATAACTATGATTGACCTCAACCGGCAGTACCACCGCAAGGAGATGTACGGACATTTCTCCGATCCTTTGGCTGAACGCATACAGGAGGAACTGCAAAAGCATAAACAGGTTATTCTCTTTCAGAACCGCCGAGGCTATGCTCCCTATATGCAGTGCGAAGGTTGCGGCAGCGTACCTAAATGTCCTTCGTGCGACGTACCTCTTACGCTTCACCGCAATCGCGAGGGCTCGTATATGCAATGCCACTATTGCGGGCAACAGTCTGCCATACCTGCTGCCTGTCCCGAGTGTAGAGGCGTGATGAAGATACACGGCTTCGGAACGGAGCGATTAGAGGAAGAGGTGGCACACTTTTTCCCTATGGCAAGAGTAGAGCGTTTGGACCTCGACTCCACACGCAAGAAAGACGCTTATCAGCAGATTATCACGCGTTTTGCACAACATAACATAGACATACTGATTGGCACGCAGATGGTAACCAAAGGCTTGCATTTCGACGATGTGAGTCTGGTGGCGGTACTTAATGCCGACTCGCTCTTTAATCAACCTTCTTTTCGCAGTTACGAGCGGGGCTATCAGATGTTGGAACAAGTGGCAGGGCGCGCCGGCAGAAAAGACCGACAAGGAGAGGTCATCATTCAGACATTCGACCCCACACACCCTATTTTCGCTTTCCTGAAAAAACACGATACCGATGGCTTCTACGATTGGCAGATTAAGGAAAGGGAACAGTTCCGCTTTCCGCCCTTTACTCGCCTTTGCACCATAACCGTCAAACATACAGACGAAACCAAAATAGAAACGGGAGCGCAGTACCTGCAAGGGCTATTGAGCCAAGCCTTCGGCAAACGTTGCTCACAAGTTATCCTCCCCTCCATCACTCGAATGCAGAACTATTTTGTTCGCCAAGTCCAACTGCGTATAGAGAACGCCGCTCCTCTACCACAAGCAAGACAACTCATTTGGCAGGCTGTGAATAACCTGCTGTCGTCCCCGCAAGGCAAAACCATTCAGGTCATTATTGATATGGACCCGATGTAAAAGAGGCTGAATCTATTACGACTCAGCCTCTTTTACTATATTCCTATTTAGTTATCTCTTTCTTACTCTACTCGCTGACCTTGTGCGTCATAGCGAACGCCGTTGCGCTCTATATAGAGTACACCGTTCTCCATACGCTTGCTCGTTATGTCAACCACTTCACCTTCGTCCGAAATCTCCTTGGTTGTTTCAACGCCGTCGAGGTTAATAACCATACGTCTGACAGGAGCACCGAGGTCTATAAGACGATGGAAGTATGCACGGAATGCCTTAAATGTAGTGCCTGTTGTTTTCACATAACGCAACTTATTAGCAGAAGCGAGATAGAAATTCGGCTTGTCGGCTGTATTGGTTATGGTTGCTTGCCACGGCTGACTGACAAACTGCATAGAACCGGAAATAGCCTCAACCATCTTCTGTTGAGGAGCCTCATCTATGGTT
The DNA here is from genome assembly GCA_947167395.1 of uncultured Bacteroidales bacterium. Classification (GTDB taxonomy): domain Bacteria; phylum Bacteroidota; class Bacteroidia; order Bacteroidales; family Paludibacteraceae; genus Colicola. Next base: position 718 of record CAMVHW010000078.1, on the reverse strand, counting down.
ACTCCGTCAAAGACAAGGTTGGTGGCAGTGGTCATAGTGGGAACAATGAGATACGGCACATTGGCTTTCATCTCGTAGGTGCGGTGGAAGTCCATACTGATATAAGCCGAGGTGTTTGTTCCGCTCATTGTAGCGTCATAGAGTTGATATACAGCACCGGAGAAGGGGTGTCCGACAGGAATGGTATAGTCAAACGGCAGGCAGAAAGTAATCCACGTTCCTTCGGTCAGTTGTCTGTCTTGCATTGTTACGGTCAGCACTTCGCCATCGTGGGTGTTGTAAAGATCGGTATAATAGGCTTCGTCTTCATTATCCACAAGCGTGAGAGCAGTGTTAAGTGCAAAGGTTGGAGTATAGGTAACATCTCCATTGAGTGAGCGTATGTCGATGATGGCTTCCTCGTCCATATCCTCTGCCCAACCGCTGAAGTGATAGTAGTCGTTGGCTACAGCCTGAATAGAAACGCTTGTACCATTGTTCAGACGCACATAACCACCTTCGGATGATAATTCCACCGTGTTGCCCTGTGATATAATCAACACCCTACCATTGGCGGCAAAACTGCCGATGGTTATTTTGCTGGTATTTGGAAGGATGGGTATTATCTCCTCATCAAAACTTGCAGTGAAGACCATATTGCCGCTGACGGTCATTGCATCCACTTGGTTATTGGTATAAACGGTTTCGCCGAGTTGCCAACCTACGAAAGTATAGTTAT
>CAMVHW010000077.1 GCA_947167395.1 uncultured Bacteroidales bacterium | reverse complement strand
TACCGGAATATGCGGCAAGCGGCCATCGTTATACAGTTGGTTAAGCACATACACAATCTCCTGCGTTCTGCCTACGGAGAAAGACGGAATAATCAGTTGTCCCTTACGATAAACGCACGTATCTTCCACTATGCCGAGCAGTTGTTCCTCCGTAACCATTTGGTCGTCGTGCAGACGATCACCATAAGTGCTCTCGCAAATCAAGTAGTCGCACTGCGAGAAGGGTTGCGGCGAACAAAGTATATGGCTTTGCGGTCTGCCCACATCGCCCGTGAAGGCTATGCGTTTCTTCTCGCCTTTATCATCAATGGTAAGATTAACTATAGCCGAGCCGAGCATGTGACCTGAATTGGTGAAGGTCAGCGTTACGCCGTCGCACACTCTGAACACGCGGTCGTAATCAACAGTTACAAACAATTTCATACAGTTCTGTGCGTGATTGGCATCATAAAGCGGAGTTACACGCGGCTGATGAAGACGATCCATCTTCTTGTTGTACCATCGGATATCCTGCGCTTGGATAAAAGCAGTGTCCAACAACAATAAGGCGCAATAGGTTTCTGGGGCGGGAGTACATATAACCTCACCGCGAAAACCTAAACGCCATAAATAGGGAATAAGACCGCTATGGTCTATATGAGCATGCGAAAGAATAACATAATCAAGGTCTTTTGGCTCAAAGCCGAGGTCGCGATTGGCAGCATCGGTCTCCATACCCTTACCCTGATACATACCGCAGTCGAGCAATATACGCTTACCTCGTTCGGTGGTAATCAAATGTTTAGAGCCTGTAACCTCTTGCGCTGCGCCAAGAAATTGGATTGTCATAAGCCATTGTCTTGTTTAGATAACACGCGCAAAAGTACAACTTTTTTCAAAATTGTTTGCCTTATTTGAAAAAAAGACTACTTTTGCCGCGTTTTTCGTGAAGAAAAACAGAAATAATGCAGCATTGTTATGAAGCAATTTCTCCCAAGGCTGCTATTGTATAATCATTTAATTCATTTTTTTGTCATGTACTTGACTTCTGAAAAAAAAGCAGAGATCTTTGCTCAATATGGCAAGGACTCGAAGAACACCGGTTCTGCAGAGAGCCAAATCGCATTATTCACCTTCCGTATTAACCACCTTACAGAGCACCTGAAAGCCAATCGTAAAGACTATGGTACAGAGCGTGCTTTGACCACCTTGGTAGGTAAACGCCGCAGTATGCTTGACTATCTGAAAAAGAAAGACATCGAGCGTTATCGTGCTATTATTAAAGAACTCGGAATTCGTAAGTAATGCGGTCAGACCAACCCTTATTATGGCTCTACTAATGAATCAGTTTTTCAACCTAAAAAAGAGTTGCCGTGTTACCTTCACGGTAACTCTTTTTTGCTTTTTGACAATAGCCTGCAGTACAACCAAACAATCGTCTGACAGCACAGTTTCCCCCAACCAACCGGCTTCTATCAATGAGGTTACCATCAGTCTATGGCAACAAGCGAGCAGCAATACGACAAAAAACGTATGGCTCAGTCCCGTGAGCGTATCTCTCTGTATGCGACCGCTTTATGAAGGTGCCAAGGGTGATACACGTAAGGAACTGGCAACGCTTATGTGCGATTATACCGCTCCTGCTTCCGGTCAACTGCAAATAGCCAATGCCTTGTTTGTTATACCCTCACTGACACTAAAAAAAGACTATGTAAAGCAATGTCAAAACCAAGGATTGGAGATTTATAAAGAGCCCATTACCGCCTCGCTCGTCAATAAGTGGGCAACCGAACATACCAACGGAAAGATAAACAAGATACTGGAAGACCCGATAAGATCTGGTATCAAACTGATTGCAGCCAACGCCATTTATTTCAAGGGCGAATGGCTCAACGAGTTTAATCCGCGTGCAACGAGAGAAGACACATTCTTCCTTGCACAAAGCCAAACGACCATAGTTCCCGTAATGCACCTGACGGCATATATGAACTACCTTAACACCAATGACATACAAGCAGTTACGCTATACTACACCTCCAAAAACGACAGCGACTCACAGCAGAAGTATGCCATGACCGTTGTCCTGCCAAAGGTAGGCACAGACCTCAACACCGTTCTTCAACAAGCCACAGCCGAAACACTGACTGAATGGATGAGCCGTTCAGAGCGCAAGCGTGTCAGCCTGTCGCTGCCCAAACTGAAAATACAATACGACCGCGAACTGACCGACGACCTCAAAGCAATGGGCGTACAAAAAGCATTCAATGCCGGAGGCGCAGACTTCTCCTTAATGAGCAATACCCCGCTCTGCATCGATATGGTCAAGCAGAGTTCCTTTCTCAACCTCGATGAGAAAGGAACGGAAGCGGCAGCCGTAACAGTGGCAGCGTTGAGAGCCACCTCAGCACGACACCAAGATGACCCCATAGAGATGAACGTCAATCGTCCCTATCTGCTTATACTACAAGACTATAACAACCACACACCTTTGTTTGTGGGTACAATATATAATCCGAATAACTAAATTCTGTTTATGAACGAATATCACTACGAGCCTATGTTTCAACTCGGTAAAGATGAAACACAATACCGTCTGCTGACCAAGGACTATGTGTCGGTCAGCGAGTTTGAGGGCAAACCTATACTGAAAGTAGCCAAAGAGGGATTACAACTGATGGCAGCCGAAGCTTTTCACGATGTCAGTTTTATGTTACGCCGTAAGCATAACGAGCAAGTAGCCAAGATACTACGCGACCCGGAAGCAAGCGACAACGACAAGTACGTGGCTCTTACTTTCCTTCGCAATGCCGAAGTGGCTGCCAAAGGTCAGTTACCCTTGTGTCAAGACACCGGCACCGCTATCATTCACGGTGAGAAAGGTCAGCAAGTATGGACGGGCTATAACGACGAAGAGGCACTCAGCCAAGGTGTGTATGACACTTATACACAGTGCAATCTGCGCTACTCGCAAAACGCTCCGCTCAATATGTACGAGGAAGTGAACACACGCTGCAACCTTCCTGCACAGATAGACATTGAGGCTACCGAAGGGATGGAATACAACTTCCTCTGCGTAACCAAAGGCGGCGGTAGTGCCAACAAGACATACCTCTATCAGGAAACCAAAGCACGTATTCAAAACGAAGGCACTCTCATACCTTTCTTGGTGGAGAAGATGAAGAGTCTCGGTACGGCAGCCTGCCCGCCATACCATATAGCCATAGTTATAGGCGGCACATCGGCAGAGAAGAACCTGCTGACCGTTAAACTGGCTTCCACTCACTATTACGACTCGCTTCCTACGACAGGCAATGCGTCCGGTCGTGCTTTCCGCGATATAGAACTGGAAGAAAGACTGCTGAAAGAAGCATACAAGATTGGCTTAGGTGCACAATTCGGCGGTAAGTATATGGCTCACGATGTGCGCGTTATACGTCTGCCTCGTCACGGAGCCAGTTGCCCTATCGGTTTAGGAGTGAGTTGCTCTGCCGATCGCAATATACGCTGCAAAATCAATAAAGACGGTATATGGATTGAGCAGATGGACAGCAAGCCCTACGAACTTATACCCGAAGAGTTGCGTCGTCAAGGTGAAGGCGGAGCAGTCAGCGTGGATCTCAATCGTCCGATGAAAGAGGTCTGCCAACAACTCTCAGCCTACCCTATCGGCACACGTTTGAGCCTGAACGGCACCATCATAGTGGGGCGCGACATCGCTCACGCCAAGATTAAAGCACGTTTAGACGCAGGCGAACCTATGCCTCAATACCTGAAAGACCATCCTATCTATTACGCCGGTCCTGCCAAGACTCCGGAAGGTATGCCTTGCGGCAGTATGGGGCCCACCACTGCCGGTCGTATGGATCCATACGTGGATGAGTTCCAAGACAAAGGCGGTAGCCTTATTATGCTTGCTAAAGGTAATCGCAGTCAAGCAGTTACCGACGCTTGTAAGAAACACGGAGGTTTCTATCTCGGCTCCATTGGCGGTCCTGCTGCTATACTCGCCCAAGAGAACATAAAGTCCATCGAATGTGTGGAATACCCCGAACTGGGAATGGAAGCCATTTGGAAAATAGACGTTCAGGACTTCCCCGCCTTCATATTGGTGGACGATAAAGGTAACGATTTCTTTAAGCAACTGCGTCCCTGTGAGGGTTGCACCATTATTAAGTAAGGCTTTATACTCTTATGTCAGAACAGCAACTCACCTTTTGGCAACGTCTGAAACGCACCCGCCGCATATCGGTAACCGATGATGTGTCGCTGCGTCAGATTTGGTCGGTCAGGTGGAACTGGTTTGGAGTGCTGATGTTCTTTATCGTCTTGTTCCTCGTTATGCTTGTTGCTATGTCGGCTATCATCATCTATACTCCCGCTCGCCAACTGCTACCCGGATATAGAGAGGATGTGCGTCAGCAATTAGTGGAACAATCGGCTCGGGTGGATTCGCTCATAACCGACCTTCAACTGCAACAACAATATGTGGATATGCTCAAGCAAGTGGTGGCAGGCGATGTGGAGAGTGACTCTATACAGCCTCTCGACTCAATGCAGTTGGTTATGCGTGAGCAACTGCTGGTAGCCAAACGAGAAGCCACAGAGGAGTTTATTGCACAATACGAACAAAAAGAGAACGACCGCTTCCAACTTTTTGACATACAGGTGGCAGCACCTCTATATACGCTCCACCGACCCGCAGAAGGTGTGATTGAGGAGCATTATAATGCCGAACAAGGACATCCCTACATAACCATACTTGCAGGGCAAGACGCTATTCTGAAAGCCGTATTGGCAGGCGTTATAGTGTTTGAATCGTATGAGATGGACAACACCTACACGCTTGTCGTACAGCACGAACAGTATATCAGCGTCTATCGACACATAGCCAAGATAAACAAACACCTTGGAGATGAGTTGCAGGAAGGCGAAGTGATAGGTTGGGCTGATGGCACTACACCTATCGATTTTTTCCTATGGCACGGCGGCAAGAGTGTTAACCCCGAAGAACTAATTGCTTTTTAATCAACTCTCTTATGCTCAAACACCTTGCTATATTAGGAAGTACAGGTTCGATAGGGACACAGACTTTAGATATCGTTCGCGCTTACCCCGACCGTTTCTCTGTCTATGCTCTCACAGCCAACACCAGTATAGATCGTCTTATAGAGCAGGCACGCGAGTTCAACCCCGTGGCTGTTTGCATAGCCGATGAGACATACTATGAACCGCTGAAAGAAGCACTCAAAGACACGGATATCAAGGTTTGGGCAGGTAGCGACAGTATAAGTCAGATAGTTACGGCGAGCGATATAGACATAGTGGTGGCAGCGATGGTAGGTTTTGCCGGTCTGCGCCCGACCATAGCCGCCATAGAAGCAGGCAAGACTATTGCTCTCGCCAACAAAGAAACACTGGTAGTGGCAGGAGAGATAATAGAGCGTCTGGCTGTAAAACACCATACCGCCATACTACCCGTTGACAGTGAACATTCGGCTATCTTCCAATGCCTTACAGGTGAGGAACCGTCTTCCATAGAGAAGATACTGCTGACAGCCAGCGGCGGTCCGTTCAGACAATTCACCACCGACCAACTGCAAACCGTAACGGCTCAACAAGCCCTCAAACACCCTAACTGGCAGATGGGCAATAAGATAACCATCGACTCGGCCACGATGATGAACAAAGGCTTTGAGGTAATAGAAGCCAAATGGTTGTTTGGGGTCGAATACGACCAAATAGAAGTGTTGGTTCATCCGCAGTCCATCGTTCATTCAGCCGTACAGTTCAGTGATGGCTCCGTCAAAGCCCAATTAGGTTGTCCGGATATGCGCCTGCCTATACTCTACGCTCTCACTTACCCTGAACGCACAGAGAGCCGACTGCCGCGTATAGACTGGCTGAAAACCAACAACCTGACCTTTGAGCAAGCCGACACACAACGTTTCCCGTGCCTCAGACTTGCCTACGAAGCCATAGCCAAAGGCGGTAATATGACCTGCATACTCAATGCAGCCAACGAGGTGGCAAACCTCAAGTTCAGACAAGGCAAATGCTGCTTCCCGCAAATAGCATACATAATTGAACACACAATGCAACAGGCTGCATACGAGCCTCAACCTACATTGGAACACTTATTCTTAACAGACCTTCAAGCACGGCAAATAGCCGATAGTATATCATTATGATTCAAATACTTCAACTCATACTCGCACTCAGTTTTCTCGTTATCATTCACGAGTTTGGTCATTTCACTTTTGCACGCCTGTTCGGTGTCAGAGTGGAGAAATTCTATATGTTTTTCAACTATAAGTTCTCGCTTGTGAGAGCCAAGAAGTATGACGGCAAATGGCATTTTGCTTTCTTTGCTCCTAACACTACCGAGGATGACGAATGGGGCAAGCACCCCGACTCCACGGAATGGGGCATAGGTTGGATTCCCTTTGGCGGATACTGCGCCATAGCAGGAATGGTGGACGAGACACACGACGCTTCTTCCTTGTCGCAAGAAGCACAACCGTGGGAATACCGCTCAAAGAACATCTGGCAAAGACTGCTGATTATTTCAGGAGGTATAATGGTCAATTTTATAGCCGGTATGCTTATTTTCGGTCTGCTGCTCTTCCATACAGGCAGCGATTCCATACCATTGGATAAGGGATTGTATTACTCGCATATATTAGAACAGGAAGGATTCCGTCAGCAAGACCGCATACTGACTATCAACGGCAAAGAGCCCCAGTCGCTTGGC
>CAMVHW010000076.1 GCA_947167395.1 uncultured Bacteroidales bacterium | reverse complement strand
ACCTCTGTCAAGTCATATACATAGGTCTGATAACCGTTTGTGGTCTTCGTCTCGTTCCACTCAAAAGTCTGACCGTTAAGTATATACTGAATTTGGTTCTTGTTCTTCACCTGTTTCAGATAGTAGTTAACCAACAATTCATCAGGACTATTACGGAAGGTTATACTACCATTGATAACGAACGACGAGCTTCCGGCAAAACCCCAACTACCCGACACCTTACCTAAGGTTATATATCCCGGAGTGTCGCCACCGCCTGCCCAACTGTAAATAGTTTTCAGATTAACCACCGACTCGTTTTCTTTGGAGGCGAGGTTAGCAGGGTCGAAGGCAGCCTGCTTATCCACTGCGTCTGCCACGCAACTCCACGATACAGGCTTATCTGCCGATGTCTGCTTCTCTGCTTTCGTCCAATCAGTAAAGTCTGCATTGGGAATAACATCGCTCGGGTAGTAGTACCACATATCGTATATATTACTACGACCGTTATATGTTACCCTTGCCTGCCAATGCTTATCATTCTGAACAAGCACATTGACAGCAACATCATCACTATGAACATATTCCACGACAGGAGTACTTGACACATTAACTATATACGAGAACCGCTCCGACTCAAATCCTGCTATCTTGTTGCCATTCACCATGATGTCGGTCAGCACGGCAGGATCGGCTGTCGGTACAATAGGGGTGAGCGTATATACCTCATCAGGTACGGTATCTACATTGGCTTTCACCACAAGTCGCGTGGGCTGCTGTAAGCCACCTGCTTCCACTATCACCGTCTGCTCCGCATACTGCTTGGTATAGGTTATCGTCATTGAGCGAATGCCATACGGTAAATTAACGTTGAAATCACGAACACTCGTATCGCTCAAATCCAAAGACTCGCCTGTTTCCTTAACTTTGATACTCTTCAACAGATTAGGTTGGTGAGGCGTATCTATGGTAAAGGTAATACGATATGTACGACTATCACCGTTCTCAGCGGTTACTATCAACTCTGATGTTTGACCAATGGGACGAATAACCTGCTTAACTGTCTGCTCCTCCTCAGCCTTCTCAAAACGAATGGCAGGGGCTTGAGTCGTACCATACGGCAGCAGAACGGCATAGTCGGTTATGTCGGCATCAAATCCTGACAAATCCACGTCGTCAGACAATATATACAAGTCGCTCAACTTTGTATTAGACGACTTGACAACAGGGAAATAAATATAATAGTCACGCTCGCTCTTGCCGTCGGGAGCCAACACATTGATTCGCGTCGTACCATTAACGCTACTGCGATAAGTGGTTATTGTCTGCGTGGAGAGCATACCGACAGGCTGAATAGAAGGCACAACACGAGTGCGCCAAGCAAGCGAATCAATATATGACGTAACTTCAGGGTCAAAGCCTGACAACAGGTCATTACCGATACGAATCTCTTTCAGTTGCACATTGTCCGAATAAACACGTTGGTAATGAATGGTATATTTGGTTCTGGCTCCGCTTTCTGCCATAACAAGCACTTCCTGAGTGTCATCACTTATGGTACTCAACAAGGTCGTCTGACCCGGTTTAGTCTCAATAGACAATTCGGGCAAGTCCTGACCCGCATCATAGTTGATATAATAGTCATACTCATCTTCCTTATACTCAATCGCCTGACCTTCCACAACAATGTTCTGCAAACGAGCATCCGAATAAGGTGCCACTTCAAAAGTAACTGTATAAACGGCTTGAGCAACACCATCCTCTGCTGTTACCATAATCTGATACACACCTTCGCCCACAAAACCTGCATATATAGTCTGCTGCTCACTACCTGCCACATACTCAACCGACGGAATCTTACTACCCGCTGCCAAAGAAACCGTATAATCATATCGGTCGGCAACATAATCGGCATACACAGAGCCGTCAATCAAAATAGATTGCAAACTTGTATCATTGGACTTTTCGTGACTGAAAGTAAGCACATAACGACTATTCTCGCTGCCGCTCTGAACATATATGGTTACCACATTGCCGCTATTCAGCACTTGCACCGTCTGACCTTCTTTGCTAACCGGGACAACAGTAGGCAGAGCAGTACCCATAGGCAGACTATACTCAAACACGGTAGGCTCAAAACTTGCCAACTCCACTCCGTCAACCAATATATTCGACAAGAGAATAGACGATGAGGTCTGCGACACAAAATCAATAGTATATACATTAGGTGCGCCAGCCTCCGGCGTTACCAATATACGGGCTTGACCTACACTGTAAGGAGCGGTGATAGACACCTGCTGTGCCGAGTCGCCACGCTGAACACTGATAGAAGGACAAGTGGCTGTGGTAAGAGTATAACTATATGCCAACGTCTTCTGATCAAAACCGTCCAACGAATCACCGTCTATATAAATCATACTGAGGAAAGCACTCTCCGACTTCTGGACAACAAAGGTTATGGTATAAACCATAGTCGTTCCGTCCTGCGCCGTAACTGTCAATGTCTGCATATAACCCTCACGCACGTTAACCACCTTCTGCGACTCTTCCGACTTAATAAACGTTACCTCCGGCAATGTGCTCACACCGGCAGGCAGAGTATATATATAATCAAAACTATTAGCCTCAAAACCTTCTAAATCAACACCACCAACCTGAATCATCGACAACAAAGCATTGCTCGACTGCTGCTGAACAAAATGAATGGTATATTTTCTGACAGCACCGCTCTGCGGACGAACGGTAAGCACATAATCACCTGTCAAACCACTCGGTGTACGCATAGTAACCGATTGGAACTCACTACCTTTATCGTAAGTAACCACAGGCAGAGAAACAGCATCGGAAGGCAACTGATAAGTGTATTCTAACACCTCACTATCAAAACCCGACAATGCCACACCGTCGATATAAATCATATTGAGGTTCGACACCTCGTCTTGCACGACCTTAAACTGCAACTGATACTGCGTCGTTGTACCATTACCCGCCGTTACCGTTATACGAGTTATGCCGTTAACGCCGTTGGTAACCATATCCACCGTCTGGAACTCGTCCATCGTCTTCCACGTGATAACAGGAAAATCGGCATCCGTTGTCCCGACCGGCAGACTAACGGTATAGACACGAGTGTTGGGTTCAAAGCCGCTCAACAAAACGCCATTAACATATATCGCCTCCAACAACGAATTCTCCGACAAAGGAGTGGTGAAAATAATCTTATATATGGACGTTGCACCACTGGCAGCCTTAACCGTAATCAAGGTCGTTCCATTGACATCCGATGGCGATATGCTCACCGTCTGATACGGATCACCCATCTCATAACCTATCGTCGGTATGGAGGTCGTACCCATTGGCAATGTAACATAATAAATCAACTGCTCCGACTCAAAATCACTAATCGACACACCATCCAAAGTCAAGTTCTTCAACAAACTATATGTGGAAGCTTCCAAACGGAAATTGAGTTTATAAATCTTCGGAGTCGTATTACCGGGCGTGGTAACCTGTATCTGATAAGTGCCGCCTTCAATCTTATCCGGGGCCTGATACACAATAGTTTGCTCACCCTCCTTATATTTAGACACAGCCTTTACGGTTGGCATCTGCGTTGTACCCAAAGGCAACGAGACACGATATGTGGTTTGGTCAGGCACAAAGCCAGCCACCGACGAACCGTTAACCAATATGTCCTGCAAAGTATTGTCGCTCAGCAGAGCAATCTTAAAACGAACGGTATAAGTGCGTTGCGTCTTGCCGTCGGCTGCCGTTACAACAATAGTGGCGACACTGCTCAAAGAAGAGGCTTGCTCAATTTTATATGTCTGACCGGCATCCTGACCAATAGCACCTATGGTGGGTACTGCCGTCGTACCGTATGGCAACTGCACTTCCACTTCCGATGCATAAGCATTAAAACCTGCCTGTTCAACGCCATCCACCGTTATGCCTGCCAAATAAGCATTGGTGGAAGCAGCCTTCACAAAACGAATCTTATAGTTCATCTCCGTCTTGCCATCGCCCGACTTAACCTTTATCGGTGTTACCTCACCAACTGCACCTTTGCTGATACTGATCTCACTACCTGTCAGGCGACGACCGGTGAAAGTGGCGGACTCGTCATACTGGTTCTTCAACATTCCCGCACCACGCATAGCATATAAATCAGGCACTACGGTGGCACTCTCGCCTAACGAATAAACCTGCTCCTCCTCCGTATTGGGATTAAAACCGTTCCATACCACACCATCTACATACAACTTCTGTATCTTGGCTGAATAAATCAGTTCCACATCGTCCACGTACATACCGTTGTTGGCATACAAACCAGAACTGGAACGCGAGTTGGGATAGTTACCGGGAGAGAAAATCAGATTAACCTTCTCCGGAACCTCATCGTTAAAATAATAAATAGGAATACGTATGTTGGTCCATTCATTAACCTCTCCACGACTGCGATACCAACCCTCGGACACCTGCGTGGCATAAGTAGAAGTACCGCAAGTGTTCTTATTCAAGGCTATACGTATATCGCACTCGGCATCGTAGTGAGTGGTGGACGAACACGAACCGCCCTTCGAACGATACTTTTCGCCCTTACTCTGACCCTTCCAAGCATAATAAACGATATTAAAATCCTCCTTCGAAGCATTGCTGCCGGTACGCTTAATCCATACCGACACTGTGTCAGGACGATAAGCAAAACTGATGCCGCCTTCCATACCGCCGCAACCCGAACTGATGTCAAGACCTTTAACGTAGTTCCACGACTGACCTAAACCGAAATAACCAGGACTCGTTTCCGTTATGCCGACAGCACCCACTTCTTTGTTGGCTATATATACGGCACTGCCGCTTCTGCCGGTGGTTTTACTGAGCAAGGTAAACTTAAATCCCGCCTGCGACACGTTACTGCCGTGCCACTTGGCGGGTTGAGCATTGCCGTCAAACGAACTTGACCAATCTTCAAATCCACTGTCAGGCAACTGTTGAGCGGACATACGCACCACGCTCAAACTGAATATAAAACTTAAAAATAATAAGGAAAGTTTCTTCATATCTATACTAATTACAATTATCCAATAAAATACGCGGCAAAAGTAGTATGTATGCATATAGCGAAAAAATAACTTTTAATAAGAAACGATTGCATTTTTTTCTGCTTTTGGTTGCTTTATCATAAAAGATGGCATAATTTTGCGGCGATTTTCGGCTAAAAAATGCCCTATATAAGTCCTATCGACTGAAAAAACATAAATAATATACAATCAATTAAACACTAATCACTATGAAACCTACTCACATTGAGCATCTCGGGATTGCAGTTCCCAGCATTGAAAGCGCAATGCCTTTCTTTGAGTTTTTAACAGGAAGCAAATGCTACGCCATTGAAGTTGTAGAGGATCAAAAGGTTAAGACCGCCTTCTTCAAAGTGGGACAAACCAAAATCGAACTTCTCGAGCCTACCTCGCCCGAATCAACTATCGCTAAGTTTATCGAAAAGAACAACGGTCGCGGTGGCGTTCACCATGTTGCTTTTAATGTGGACAACGTAGAGGAAGCCCTCAAAGAAGCAGAGGCAGCAGGAATATCACTCATTGACAAGGCTCCCCGTAAAGGTGCTGAAAACCTGATGATTGCTTTCCTGCACCCGAAAAGCACAATGAGCGTACTGACAGAACTGTGTGAACAACCTAAATAAGTCTGATATGGATTCCGCTAAATTAGAAAAACTGATTGACAATCGCCAAAAGGCGATGGCAGGCGGCGGCGAAGCAGCCGTTGAGAAACACCACGCCAAAGGTTGCTATACCTGCCGCGAGCGTATCAATATGCTCCTCGACGAAGGTTCATTTGAAGAAGTAAATATGTTCCTTACCCACCGTTGCCACGACTTCGGTATGGAAAAGAAAGTGTTCCTCGGCGACGGCGTTGCCTGCGGTAGCGGTACCATAGACGGTCGTCTCGTCTTTGTATTTGCACAAGACGCAACCGTCATTGGCGGCTCATTGAGCGAAACAATGGCTCTCAAGATATGCAATGTTATGGACCAAGCCATGAAACTCGGCGCACCTATAATCGGTCTTAACGACTCAGGTGGAGCACGTATTCAAGAAGGTGCTTGCGCACTGGCAGGATATGCCGAAATCTTCGAGCGTAACATCCTCGCTTCTGGCGTTGTTCCCCAAATAAGCGTTATCTTCGGTCCCTGCGCCGGTGGTGCCGTTTACAGCCCCGCACTCACAGACTTCATTATGATGACCGAGCAGAACTCATATATGTTCATCACCGGTCCGAAAGTAGTCAAGAGCGTTACAGGCGAAGACGTAACCGTTGAGCAACTGGGCGGAGCCAAAGTGCACGCAACCAAATCAGGCGTTACACATTTCGTGGCTGCCACCGAAGAAGAAGCCATTGAGCAAGTACGCCGTCTGGTAAGTTTCATTCCGCAAAACAACATGGAAGAGGCTCCCCTTATTGACTGCACCGACGACCCGACACGTGTTGAGGACCAACTGAACAGCATCGTTCCGGACGACCCCAACAAACCTTATGATATGAAGGACATCATCAACCTTATCGTTGATAATGGCGACTTTATGGAGGTTCAGAAAGACTATGCCAAGAATATCATCTGCGGTTTTGCTCGTTTCAACGGTCGCTCCACAGGTATCATAGCCAACCAACCGAGTTGGCTCGCAGGTGTGCTTGACTGCGACGCCAGCCGCAAGGCAGCACGCTTCGTACGCTTCTGCGACGCCTTCAACATTCCTATCGTAAGCCTCGTGGACGTACCGGGATTCTTGCCTGGCACAGGCCAGGAATACAATGCCGTCATC
>CAMVHW010000075.1 GCA_947167395.1 uncultured Bacteroidales bacterium | reverse complement strand
CGGTAATATCAGTATGTCAAAGGTCAATTTGCGCGTTTTAATGTGTTCGCGGCACAGTCAAAACTATTCTATTCTCTGCTACACGCCTACCGGCAGCCACATTGCCAAGACGAAGAAAATTGAGAATAGTTTTGGTTTCATAGTTGTAAGGGTTTTAGAGGGTTAGTGTTATTTTGGTTTGATTATCACTGTTCTTTTATAAGCGAGGCTTTGTATCAACGATAGCATCGTTAATGCTATATTGACGGATACGTTATCTTTACTTTTTTCCGACGCTCGGAGGCGGTGGGGACTTTTTATCACCGATAGTATCGATGATGGTATATGAACGGCAATTTCATATCCATTTTCTATCCTCTTGGGATGGCTATCCTATAAGTAAGGATATAGTATCCGTATCGTATTTTATACTGAAAACAAACAACATTTGTGGAATTGTGCACGTTAGAATAAAATAAATTTGTGGATTTATGCAATATTTTATCTATAAAATTTGTGGATTTATGTAAAATCTATTACGGCTTTGCAGCCGTAAATCAAAAAGTTAAGTATTATGATATTCAAGCGCAAACTATATGAGGAAATGCTCCGTTGGAAGAATGAGAGCAACGGCTCAACGGCTTTGCTGATCAAGGGGGCACGGCGTGTAGGCAAATCAACCTTAGTGGAAGACTTTGCCAAGCGCGAATACAAGTCGTATGTTCTTATAGATTTTTCCGATAAGAACAAAAAAATAGATGCTTTGTTTGATGACATTGGCGACTTGAACTTTTTCTTTATGCACCTTCAGCAGGAATTGAACATAACGTTATATGAGCGAAACAGTGTGATTATCTTCGATGAGGTGCAGTTGCAGCCATTAGCCCGGCAAGCTATTAAGCACTTGGTGAAAGACGGGCGTTATGATTATATAGAGACCGGTTCGCTGCTCACTCTCAAAAGAACGTGCAGAACATTCTTATACCGAGCGAGGAAACGCGTTTGACCCTTTATCCGTTGGACTTTGAGGAGTTCCTGTGGGCAATCGGGAAAGAAACGGGGCTGAAGTTCCTGCGGATGTTTTATGAGCGACACCTACAGCTTGGACCATCTCACCGCAATACATTACGCGATTTGCGCCTGTATATGCTTGTAGGAGGTATGCCGCAAGCCATAGACGCTTATCTTAGGACCAACAACTTAATGCAAGTGGACAATATCAAACGTAACATTTTGGAACTCTACAATGATGATTTCCGCAAAATAGACTCGACAGGTCAGGCTTCGCGTATGTTATTCTCTATACCCGGACAATTAACAGGGAATGCCGGACGATTTCAGATCGCCACTGCATTAGAGGGGCGCAAAACAAGTAGCACTGACACCGTAATTGCCGATATGGCAGACAGTATGGTAGTTAATATGGCATATCACATTACCGCCCCCAACGTAGGGATGAACCTCAGCCGTTCATTGTCTACTTACAAGATGTTCCTGCTTGACACCGGACTGTTTGTCACCCTCGCTTTTTGGGACAAGAAATATACCGAGAATGTTATTTACAACAAACTGCTATCAGACAAACTCGAAGCGAATCTCGGCTATGTGTATGAAAATCTTGTGGCGCAAATGCTTCGCTCAAGCGGCAATCAACTTTATTACTATACGTTTCCGACAGGTAATGGTAATAAGAACTACGAAATTGATTTTCTGCTCTCGCGCGGAAATAAACTCGTGCCGATAGAGGTCAAGTCGTCCGGCTACAAGACACATAAGTCATTGGATGTGTTTTGCGACAAGTACTCTTCGCGCATAGGCGAGCGTATTCTGCTCTACACCAAAGACTACTGCAAGGACGGTGCAACCACCTGCCTGCCGGTGTATTTTACGCCGTTCCTATAATTGATTGTTTTCAGTACGTCAAAGGTCGCTTCGTAACTGCGCGTTATTCACTTCGTGTTGGTGAGTGAATGTTGGTTACTTCGTGTTGGTTACTTCGTGTTGTTGAGTGAATGTTGATTTTTGGTTTATATGGTCATACAAAAAAAGTAATCCGTATTTCATATATCGGATTACCTTTTTAATGACTTTGTCTGAAGATGTCTTTTTATAGAGCCGTTTCCACAGTGTATAGTGGGAAATTGGTCAGCCAACTTTGCTCTTTATAAGGAGATAGCGAGAAACGAACACCGTGCAAACCTTCGTTTGCTTCCACAAATTTTCTCAGGCTTTTAGCTTGCAAGTTCTCGTTCGCCTTGACTTCAATAGGACGAATTGTTCCCTTCCGTTGCACAAGGAAATCCAATTCGCCTTGTGAGTTGTCCTGCGACCAATAGTAAATCACATTCTCTTTGTCCGTTACTAATTGTTGCAGAACGAATTGTTCGGTTAATGCGCCCTTGAAATCAGTGAATAACTCCGAGCCGTGCAGAAGCACTTCTACGTTGATATCCGCCATTGCGCCAAGCAGACCCGTATCAAGCATATAGACTTTGAATGCCGAAAAATCTTCGTACGCCGCCAATGGTACAAGCCCTTTCTTCGTGCGGTGAATGATGTGTATCAGTCCTGCATCACGCAGCCATTCAAGAGCCAACTCAAAATCTTTGGCGCGAGCACCAGCCTTGATAAAACCATAAATAAACTTTTTGCTTTCTTTCGCTAACTGCCCTACAATACTGCGCCAAACCATACGAATGCGGGGAACTTCCCTGACCGGTGCGTGCTTGGAAAAATCGCGGTCGTAAGTGTCAAGAATGGTTCGTTGTAGGCTACGCACCTTGTCATAGTCTCTTTCCTGTACAAAATTGGCTACAACTTCCGGCATTCCGCCCACAAAAAAATACTGTTTGAGCAACGTTTCGTAGCGAGACGCAAAAGTGTTGACCGACTGTCGGTTGTCAGAACATATAAGTTCTGTCATCGGTTTCCTGTCCATTGCTTCGAGGAACTCGCTGAACGTAAGCGGATAAAGCGTAAGCAAATCCACTTTGCCGACAGGGAAACTATCGTTCTCGTGCATAGCGATTCCCAAGAGCGACCCCGCAGCAATGACATACAGTTCGGGACGCTGCTCGTAGAAGTATTTTAGCGATGTAACGCCGCGTTTGACTTCCTGTATCTCATCAAACAACAACAGCGTGTTTGAGGTGATTTTCTTATGTGTGGCAATCTGTATTTCAAGCAGTATTCTGTCTATGTCGAAATCCTGTTCAAACAGATGTTCCAACAGCCTGTCGTTCTCGAAGTTGATATACACATAATCGTCAAATGACTTCTGCGCAAAGTCTTTCATCAGCCATGTCTTGCCGACTTGTCTTGCACCCTGTAATATCAATGGTTTCCTGTTGCTTTTTTGCTTCCAAAGCATCAGTTCATTCATCGTTTTGCGTTCCATAACAATAATACACTTTTAATGTTTTTTTCGTTGATTTCACGCAACAAAAGTAGTGCTTTCTTTTCAAGCCCGCAAGATCTCCGCATAAAAAGTGAGTATTTTTACATAAACTCCGACTGAAAAGTGTGTATTTTCTCAAAATCTCCGACCGAAAAGTGCGAAATCACTAAAATTTCGCGGGGAAGATATTGCCTTATGAGGTAATCCGATATGTCAAAGAACGCTTTGTAACTTCGTGTTGGTTACTTCGTGTTAGTTACTTCGTGTTGGTTATGTTTTGTTGCAACGCTCGGAGGCGTTGCTCACTATAATTATGCTATTAAAAGCAGTCTAAAAGAAAGAGCAAGTTCCTAATCGTTAAAAATTAAGAACTTGCAGTATGTATAATCTGCCAACAGTTTCGTGCCAAAGTCCATACACGACTAACACATACAACTATGACTATTTCTATAAAAATGGCTCACAAAAAACGAACGTTTTTGATGAACCACTATTGTTATGTTTTTTTAGCCGATTTCATCAATTATTCCAACGCTCGGAGGCATTGGCTACTATGCAAATCAGCGCAAATAATGTCTTTTAATATCTTTCTTTTTGCTATCAATTATCCGAATTACATAATGCGAAATGAAAGAGAAATCAACAAAAATATTTTTTTTTGTCAAAAAAGTTTGCAGCAATACTTTCATTATGTATTTTTGCGGCACGATTAACCAGGGATTATTATATCTACTCTGCATTATAGGGTATGATTATATAATAGTGGTTCATCAAAAACGTTCGTTTTTTGTGAGCCACTATTTTTATTATGTCTGACATTGTACTTAATTTCAACATAATACATAAACACCAACTAATAAATTAGTACTTGATTAGATTGCTGCAATCGAATCAGTTGCTTTTCTGTGTTACAGCAGGAGGGGACGGCTACGGTACGAAGTGTAGTTATAACACAATATTTTTGCAGGGGCATATCAGATAGTGTGTAGTTATGAACAACATTCTTTATCGTCTCGACAAACTGCTGACAGTAGGTAAGGGAAGACACATCATTTATCTTGCGGCATTGGTGAGTTTGATTTTACTTGGTTTTTAGTTTCTCAATTATCTGTTTTGCTATGACCTGAGCCTTATATCGCTTATTTCGCAGTATCGGTTCATTCTCGCAAGTGCAACAGGGCATAGTGCGCACTGTACAACGTCCTAATATGCCGAGCGAACGTTTGCAGGATGCCATAGTGCGAGTAGGCGGCAATCACAACCCCATAATAACCGACCAACAAAGTGAGTTTCAATTGCTTATACCGGGACTGAAATCGGGTAACGGTTTTGTGCTGACCGGTGTGAGCAAGGCGGGATATGAACTGCAGGAGCCGGAATTGGCAGGACGCACAATGCCTTTTTCTGAAAAGGTTAAGATGGAGATTATTATGGTGAGTCGTCAGTTGCTTCGTCAAGAGAAACAGCGCATAGTCGACAAGGCTCGTGAGCAGTTGGAGCAACACTATGAGGAACAAATCAATGACATCAATAATCGCTTGACCCAAGCCCAAATAACGGCACAGCAGTATGAAAATCAGTTGGCAGAATTAGAGGCTAAGTATGCGCGTATGGAACCACTGATAGAGCAACTATCAGATCAATATGCGCGTACCTACTACTCTCAATTAGATTCATTTGGTACTCTTATACAAAATGCCATAGAGGACGGCAGGCTCAATGAGGCTCAACAACTGATAATGCAGAAAGGCACTCCCGAGCAAAGAGAACAGAAACTGCGACTCATACAACAAGAGGCACAACGCCAACTCAACGACCTTGCACAAGACTATTACAACCTCTATACAATACATATAAGTCGTTTTGAGAACGATTCAGCCTGCTATTTTCTTGAACAATGAGCGATGTTAGACACCACCAATGCACGTTGGCAAATGGACGCAGGCAGGCTGTTCAGTATGGGAGCCATTTATTATAATTTAGGAGCAACAGACAAAGCCGAAGACTATTTCCGTCAAGCACTCACTATCTATCAGTCAGACAGCAAAGAATGGCAGCATCAGATAGCCGAAGTGGAATATAGTCTGTTTCTCAGCCAACCCTGACACTTTCACAGGATAGCATAGTGAGGATTGATAGTGCCCGGATTGATAGTGGGACTGACGACTGACTTAAAGCGCAGCACACCATCATCATCAATCATATACATAAGGTTCAAGCCCGATGCACTTTCCATTTCACGCCAACTGACTATATCGCCATACACGATATTAAACACTGCTGACAGAAATAACAGAAGAAAAAACGTTTCATAAATATACCTCATAAATTATTATACAAATCTATATCAAAAAGTCCAACTAAGCCCTCCCATAATGGTTGTTCGAGGCATAGGGAAGCCTAAATTGATTTCATACTGTTGTGCCAAGAGGTTATCGGCATTGAGATTAGCCCATAGTCCCTTCCATATTCTCACGGAGGCATTGGCATTCCACAGGAGGTAGTTTTGGCGGGTGGAGAGCAGAGGATTGGTTTTGTCTATATTGGTCCATAGACCGTGGATATACTGCCACGAAGTCCCTACACGAAAACGCTCGTGATGGTAAAGAAGAGCGATATTGAGTTTATGCTCAGGTGCGGCAATAGTGGGATTGACCATATAGAGATAACTATAATTGGCATTGAGGTGCAAACCTTTCCATATACGATAATTGACAGCCACCTCGCAGCCTGTATTCTTCAACTCGCCGGTATTGACATTCAGCGGTTTGCCATCCACCATACGTGTTTCTATATTGTTCTTGGCGTGGAGATAGAACAGATTGGCAGAGAGGTTAAGCCGCCGGTTAAGCAACGACTGGTTGTAAGACAGTTCATAATTCCACATATTGACAGGCAGGAGTTCTTCGTTGGCAGGTTTGTACATATACAACTCGCGGATAGTGGGATTACGGAAGCCACGACTGACCAAGAGTTTGATTTGAGCCTGCTTGGGAAGCAAGAACGACATTCCGCCTTGGGGAGCATAATTGGTTGTAATCAGTTGTTTGGTCGATTTTTGTTTATCTTTAAGGAGCATATCTACGCGACAACCTACGTCAAGAGCGAACCACGACACGACTTGCTGACGAAAATCGATATATGCCGCCAATTCATATTGTGTCTTTGAGATTATATCTGTTGAGGCGTGTGTTGCTATCGTCTGATTCCACGCATGACCTCCAAAGTACTGGTAATCCAAGCCGAAAGTGGTGCGGTTACCTTGAAAGAAAGCAACTGACTGGTATGCACTTACACCTGCCATAAAATCGGTATGGAAATAGGTATGGAGTATTCTTATATGAATACAATTATCCGAAAGCTGTTTGACGCTAATTTTACCTATAGCCGCAAGATACTTGCCCTGCCGCCGAGAGAAGTATATTCCTTTGTGCTAAATAATGAT
>CAMVHW010000074.1 GCA_947167395.1 uncultured Bacteroidales bacterium | reverse complement strand
AAACAAAATGAAAAACACAAAATACGGAGCTTCAAACCTCACATCCGATATCGACCACAGGTAGAGCATTACCAAAAAAACAGGGGCTTCCATCAATGCCCAACCCACCTTGTTGTTGATGGCAGGTCCCCACTTGTCCGAACGCATCTTGCCATAACCGGCATCCACATAAAAGAGTGCCACAAAAACAACCAAGCCTATCAAGGCTAATAGAAACAATAAGTTATAGAAACTTGTAAGTGAATATGATAACTCCATATATTAAGTCTTTTGTTTGATATGTATAGCAGAAACTATGTATTGGAAAAATAACTCAGAATAGAGTAGGTGAGTCGGAGGCAAACATAATCGGGGTCTTGCCTAAATGACGGTAAGCCAGTTCGGTTACCTCCCTACCGCGAGGAGTTCGCTTAATAAAGCCCTCCTTAATAAGATAAGGTTCATAGACATCCTCAATCGTTCCGGGGTCTTCACCCATAGCAGTGGCAATAGTGTTCAACCCTACCGGACCGCCGCGGAACTTATCTATTATGGTACATAGCAGTTTGTTGTCTATCTCGTCCAAACCGAAGGTGTCTATATTCAGTGCTTCCAATGCGAACTGTGCAATACCGAGATCGATATGACCGTTACCTTTTACCTGTGCGAAATCTCTTACCCTACGCAGCAACGCATTGGCTATACGAGGCGTGCCACGACTGCGACGGGCTATCTCGCTCGCTGCCTTGCTGTCTATACCTATGCCTAATAACTTGGCTGAACGAGCCACTATACCCGACAATACATCGGCATCGTAATACTCCAAATGGCAGTTGATACCAAACCTTGCACGAAGAGGGGAGGTGAGCAAACCGCTGCGAGTAGTGGCTCCTATGAGAGTGAAACGGTTGAGGTCGATCTGTATGGTGCGAGCCGAAGGACCCTTGTCTATCATTATGTCTATTCGATAATCCTCCATAGCCGAATACAGGTATTCCTCCACTATGGGACTCAAACGATGTATCTCGTCTATAAACAGCACATCATTAGGCTCTAACGAAGTGAGCAAGCCTGCCAAGTCACCGGGCTTATCCAACACCGGTCCGCTCGTTACCTTAAAGCCTACACCTAACTCGTTGGCTATGATATTGCTTAAAGTGGTCTTACCTAATCCCGGAGGACCAAACAGAAGAACGTGGTCCAAACTCTCCTTACGCAAACGAGCAGCCTCTACAAAAATCTTCAAGTTATTAACAATCTTGGTCTGACCTGCAAAATCACTGAATCGTAACGGACGAAGAGCATTGTCCTGCTCCTTCTCTGTCATCTGCTCGCGTATGTCAAAATCTTCATTCATGGGTCGAATCGTAAAAAAGTTGTGATATATCGTCTATCTCCTCTATCGGCTTGTCGGCTCGTATTACGCCCTTGTCCAAGATAATCACCCGCGTGCACATCTCCCTCACTTCCTGTAATATATGCGTGGAGAGTATGACGGGACATTCTTGCCGAGCCTCACGTATGACGCTGCGTATGTCTTCCAACTGATTAGGGTCTAAACCCGTGGTCGGCTCGTCTAAAATCAACAATTCGGGCTTGCCCAACAAGGCTTGCGCCAAGCCGACACGCTGCTTATACCCTTTGCTCAATGTGCGAATACGCTTATTCACTTCCTGACGCAAACCCACACGATCAATAACCGCTTCCACTTCCTTTTCGCTCTTGTTCCAACGAGCAATAAAAAGCAGAAACTCACGAACATACATCTCCTGATAAAGAGGGTTCTGTTCGGGCAAATAACCTATGCGTTCGGGACGAATAATCTTACACTCCGCCTCGCCCTGCTTGTTCTTGTCGGCTGCGGCTATACCTATCAGTATCTTCATCAAGGTCGATTTGCCGGCACCATTGGGACCTAACAAACCTACCGCCTCACCCGCTGATACGCTGAACGATACATCGCGAAGTACGTGTTGAGAAGAATAGTGTTTATTGAGATGGCTTATATCTACTACCATATAATCAGTGGCAAACGGTTGTTCTTAATCTGCAACGATTTGTCGGCGGCAAAGATATAGTGTTTTGCTTCTTATGACAAATTTTTTTATCTATGCCAAAAAAAAGTTAATGTATCAGATATTGAAAATCAACTGCCTACTTAGTACTTCTCATTTGATAATCAATATGCTGTGCAACTTTCTCGTTTGAACATCAAAAGACTGCATTGTCTTTCTCGTTTATATAAATATGGTGATTATATCACCATATCTCATTTAATATCAATAAAATATAGTGTTGTCCTAAAAAACGACCGTTTTTTGTGCGCAATTTTGAAAAGACATAGTGTAAGTATTATCAGACATCGGTTTTATGAATTACCCGACGTACTGAAACAATGTTTTATAACCTATCGCGCATCGCGCCGATAGCGTAAAGAGGAACGATATGCACTCTCTCCAACTCACCGAATGGTTCCATACTGGTGCGGATGCCGTAGGGCAACCCTTTCAGTTGCAGGAAATAGTACAGACTCTGCATCGAACCTCGCGTACCGGCTTTCACTTCTATGGGAATCATTCTGCCACTAACGGCAAGCAGGTAATCGATTTCCGCCTGACGGTCTTTATGCAGATTAAGCCAGTAATACAAGTCTTCCTGCACACGCGGATTGCCGTTTTTGAGCATTTCTAATATCGCTCGAACGATTACTACTCGTCGCAATTACAATGACCCTCGCAAGTTCTTATCTACGCTTCGCTCCTTTCCGCAAGGCAAGGAAACGTGTGGAAACGCTTTTCTCACTGTTAGATGACCAATTTATGGTGTTTTGCAATTATGCCAAACAACAAGTAGGATTATTTGCTCGTATTATCAGCAAAGTCAGCGCAATGACTGTCTTACAATATATAAACTTTATCAATAACAAACCGATTGGAAGAATCAAATATGCGCTGGTTTAATTCCGCCAACGGGTAATGTTAATCATTTCAAGGTACGGACTGTCTTTTTTAAGACAGTCCGTACTGTTTATTTACGTAAGTTCAACTTGGAAGTACAAAAAATAATTTTTTGTTGTCATTTTGCATAAACACGTATATTTTTGCGCGCTTTTATGACAAATGATTATGAACGAGTTTTTAGAAAAAGAAGAAGAGGTGCTGCGTATGATTAAGACGGTGTATGACCCTGAGATACCCGTCAATGTATATGACCTCGGACTGATTTATAAGATTGACATACAGGGTAATACCTGCACCATTGATATGACGCTCACCGCTCCCGGCTGCCCCGCTGCCGACTTCTTGACGGAAGATATAAAGCAGAAAGTAGGCAGCGTGGACGGCATAGACGAGGTGAACATCAATATCGTCTTCGAACCCGAATGGACCAAAGACCGTATGTCGGAAGAAGCCAAACTCGAATTGGGATTTCTCTAAACTTTCAACTCTTAACTTTCCAACTTCTTTCAACTTTTAACTTTCAACTCTCAACTTCTCAATGACTTATTTCCTCAGTGATGCTCATCTCGGTTCGCGTGTCATCAACGACCCGCAAGCGCATATAGAGAGGCTGGTCGGCTTGTTAAAGCAAATGGCAAATGACGCAGACAAGATATATCTGCTTGGCGATATATTCGACTTTTGGTATGAGTATCTCTTTGAGCGTCATCAATGGCGAAGGAAAGACGGCACGTGGCTGCTTCCAAGGAGCAAACGGCAATTCACTTCTCTTATCTCCGCTCTCCACGACCTTACTCAAACAGGTGTGGAGGTGCATTTCTTCATTGGTAATCACGATATTTGGACCTTCGGTGACCTCGAGCGCAACACCGGCATAACAGTTCATCGTCATCCCGAATCGCTTATAATAGAGGGCAAAAAGGTTTTTCTCGCACATGGGGACGGTATAGTCCCGTCCGATTATTTCCAATCGCTACCGAAGGTTTGGCAAAAGAAGATACGTCGTTTTATGCGTTTGCGTGCTTTTTTCCATAACCCTGTTCCGCAGTTTCTGTTTCGCTTGTTGCCACCAATGATAGGTGATGCCTTCGGCTATGAATGGGCTCGTCGAAGCCGACTGAAAGAAATACAAAAGCCCTGCCCGTATAAGGGCGAGAACAAGGAGGAATTGGTTTTGTATGCCAAGGAACAGGAGGCGATGGCTGTTAAGGGTAGAACTTGCCACCACGACTACTATATCTTCGGTCATAGGCATATACTGCTTAATCTGCCAATGTCAAACGCTGAACAGCAAGCGACCTCATCGGTCATCATACTCGGTGACTTTTTCCAACAATTCACCTACGCACAAATGACCAATACCAAACTCACCCTCCTCACTTAATAAATTCTCAATTCCAAATTCCTATGTCTTCCCGTCAACAACAACTACAAGCCTTTGACCGTCTGCTGACCGTTATGGACGAACTGCGTGAGAAATGTCCGTGGGACAGAAAGCAGACTTTTGAGAGTCTCCGACAGAACACGGTAGAGGAAGCCAACGAACTCTCTGCCGCTATCATATCCAAAGATATGAACGAGATAAGTAAAGAACTTGGCGATGTACTGCTGCACATTGTTTTCTATGCCAAGATGGCTTCCGAACAGCAGTCGTTTGACATTGCCGATGTATGTAACCGCTTGTGCGACAAACTCATCTTCCGCCATCCGCACGTGTATGGCAACGAGGCGGCACAAAATGCCGAGCAGGTGAGCCAACTATGGGAGAAAGTCAAACTGAAAGAGAAAGACGGCAACCATACCGTTCTTGGCGGCATACCCGCTTCCTTGCCCTCGCTCATCAAAGCCTATCGCATACAAGACAAAGTGGCTAACGTGGGCTTCGACTGGGATAAGAAAGAGGACGTATGGGCAAAAGTGAAGGAAGAGATAAGTGAGTTTGAAGCCGAACTGCGTAATGCCGACACCGACAACCCCACACAGGAGCAGAAAACCGCTATGGAAAATGAATTGGGCGATGTGCTGTTCTCGCTTATCAATGCAGCAAGACTCTATCACCTCAAACCCGACAATGCTCTCGAAAAAACCAATCAGAAGTTCATCCGCCGTTTCAACTATGTTGAACAACAAACCAAGCAACAAGGTAAGTCGCTTACAGAGATGAGTTTAGACCAAATGGAGGAACTGTGGCAAAAAGCCAAGACGGCTACTTTATCGGCTGACGAAGATAGACGGTAGCAGGCGAGTACTTGGAGTCGCTCTCCACCTTCAAGGTGATAGTTACCAAGCCTGCCTTGCGAGCATAGTAATAAACTGGAAAACCTATTAGGCTCCAACCGGAAGTAAAATACATCTGCCCCTTGTTTAGGTCGGTAGGAGAAATAAGCATCTTGCTCAAAGTGTCATTGACCTGACAATCAATCTTCAGACTGTTAGTATCGCTCGACAGGACAGAGGCTGAAACAAGTTGATTGCTCCTTGCTCCGAAAGCCACGGCAAACACTACCGTATCGCCCACCTCAATAGTGTCAATCACATAGGTGTCATTACCGCTCTCGGCAGCCGATACCGACAAAGTGTCCTTACCGCCGACTACAAGACAATTCTCTATTTTGGGATTACGAACCAACAGAGAACGAGATATATAAGGCGTTTCGTCGGTACTCAAAAAATTGGTGCAACCCGACAAAAACAAAATAAACAAACAATAAAATGGAATAGAAATGAAGTTGTTTTTCATAAAGAAAGAGAATGTTAAGTGCGGCATATAGGACTCGAACCTACACTCTTTCGAACCAGATCCTAAGTCTGGCGCGTCTACCAATTCCGCCAATGCCGCGTTGATGTCACCACCAAGACACCCTCATAAAACGCCGCAAAGATACAGACTATTTAACAAATGACAAATATTTTTCCTAAAAAAGATTTTCCTGACCTCTATCCTTATATCTCATCACGATGACCAACTCCACTTACTATCATACTTTTCCTTCGGGGCTTCGACTCGTCCATCGCCACACAACCTCGCCTGTTGCCTATGCCGGCATAATGGTGGGAGCAGGCACCAGAGACGAACAACCCCAATTGAACGGCTTGGCACATTATATAGAACATTGTGTATTCAAAGGCTCACTCACAAAACACGGTTCGCACATCCAACACCGTACAGCACAGCAGATTATACACCATATAGAAGACGTGGGCGGAGAGATTAACGCCTATACCACCAAGGAAGAAACCGTATTCTATGCCGCCACCCCCAATCAGTACCTTTCGCGCACGCTGCACCTGCTGCTTGACCTTGTCTTTCACCCCACTTTCCCAAAAGAAGAAACGGACAAAGAGTTGGGAGTCATATTAGACGAAATAGAGAGTTATAACGACAGTCCGTCTGAACTTATTTACGACGACTTTGAGCACCTCCTGTTTGACGGCAATACGATGGCAATGCCCATACTGGGGACGCGCAAATCGCTTAATAAGATAAGTCGTTCCAAAGACTACGCACTCCGCTTTATGGAGCAGTATTACAAACAGGAACGAATGGTGGTGTTCGTACAAAGCCGAACACCTTTTCCCAAGGTGCTTGAAAGCGTGGAAAGATTGATAAAAGACAACTCACCTATATATACTAATGCTTTTTCGTCTGACAAGGACTCTCTGCCGCAAGTCCGCCATACGCCTTCAATGCCTCAACTGCATACAACCTCTTACAGTAAGCATACCCACCAAATGCACATAATGATAGGCGGTTATGCTTTTCCTCTCGGGCATAAAGACCAACTCGGTATGTATTTGCTCAATCAGATACTGGGCGGCGGTGCTATGTCGTCAAGGCTGAATATGTCGCTTCGCGAGCAGCAGGGACTGGTCTATACGGTG
>CAMVHW010000073.1 GCA_947167395.1 uncultured Bacteroidales bacterium | reverse complement strand
CTTGTTTCTGCACCTCTGCCATAGCGTGAATAGCGAGTGTGGTCTTACCGCTTGATTCAGGACCGTAGATTTCAATGACACGTCCACGCGGATAGCCACCCACACCAAGTGCAAGATTAAGTCCCACACTACCGGTAGGAATGACAGGTATGTCTTCCACTTTGTTCTCGCCCAAGCGCATAATAGCACCTTTACCGAAGTCTTTATCTATCTTTGCCATTGCCAGTTGCAGGGCTTTGAGTTTCTCAGCCGAAGGCATTTTCTTTTCTATTGACATAGTATATTAAGTTTAGAAGTTATAATCAGAGTATTTAGAGTTAATGGAAGAACAGGTATCCCAAGAGTATGGCAGCGAGTATGCCGCAGAAGTCAGCAATGAGTCCGCATACGACTGCATATCGTGTGTCTTTAATGCTGACACTACCAAAATAGACTGCAAGAATATAGAATGTTGTGTCGGTGCTTCCTTGCACTATACTGACCAGTCTTCCCACGAATGAGTCGGCTCCGTATTGCACCATAGCATCGACCATCAGTCCTCTTGCTCCGCTTCCGCTGAGTGGTCGCATCAGTGCGGTAGGCAGTGCCGGTACCCAATCGGCATCCAAGCCAATGGAAGCCACGAGCCAAGCCGTACCGTCAACCACGTAGTTCATAGCACCGCTTGCACGGAAAACGCCGATAGCGAGAAGAATAGCGATAAGATAGGGTATGATACCGATAGCGGTCTTAAAGCCGTCCTTGGCACCGTCTATAAAACTGTCATACACATTGATTCGCTTAATCATACCTGCCACTATGAACCACACAATAACGCCTAACAGTATGACGGAAGCCAGTACGGCGGACCATTTGGCAACCACCTCTTGTGGAAGGCTGACGGCTGCCCACAGCACCAGAGCCACAAAGACGGTCAGACCACCCAGTGTACCCATAATCACCTTATTGAACAAATTGATATGTTGGGCGATGGCAACGCTCACCAAGCCTGCAATGGCTGCAAAATATGTGGCAAGCAGGATAGGCAGGAACACGTCGGCAGGATTGGCAGCACCGAGTTGTGCACGATAGGTCATTATGCTGACTGGCACGAGAGTAAGTCCGCTGGTAACAAGTACGAGGAACATTATCATCGAATTGGAGGCTCGGTTTTTGTCGGGATTGGTTTGTTGCATCTCGCGCATAGCCTGCAGTCCCAATGGTGTGGCAGCATTGTCTATGCCGAGCATTGTGGCACTGAGGTTCATAAGCATACTTCCGAAGGCCGGATGTCCTTTGGGCAGTTCGGGAAACAGACGAGTAAAGAAAGGACTGACCACGCGCGACATCGAATTGACCACACCGCTATGCTCGCCTATCTTCATTATGCCCATCCAAAGCGAAAGCACACCTGTCAGACCGATAGAAATCTCGAAGCCTGTCTTTGCGCTTGAGAAAGTTGAGTTGAGCATCTCGTTGAAGATGCCCACATCACCTGTAACGCAGGCGTGAACACAACCTACTATTACTCCTATCAGTATAAGTCCGATCCAAATATAATTAAGCACCATACGAGCGTAATCTTATAGGTTTATTTGCCAGTCTTTGGGATAGCGAACAGAGAATGCCACTATGAGCGTGCGTGATTCGCCCGGTGCCAATTCCTGCTCAAAAGTAAGAACACCTTTTTGTTTGTCGTTATCGGTAAACTGAGAAGTTGTTTCCAACAGTTCAACTTGTATATCCTTGGCTGTTGAAACGGGGTATTGCTCTTTCAGTACCACTTTGGCTGACTGTTTCTTATTGTTGCTGATTGTAATCTTATAAGTATATTCTTTGGTTATATTAGAAGTCAGAACGGCTTTCTTTGAGTTTTCGTCCTGCAATTCGCGTTTAACACTTATCTGTGGGTCGGTGCCGAGAGCGACGGGCATAATTTGTTGAGTGGAAGCGGTATTGATATTGGTTTGTCCGAAATAAGTTGTTCCGTAAGTAAGATTAACATCGCCGGATAAGAGCGATAGTTTCTGCCAATCCTTGATGAGAGCCACCAAATAAACATCGGTATCCAACTTAGGTAAGGTTTGATATTGGTATTCGACGTTATCAATCTGTTGCTCTTGCAGAGCCACAACTTGTTCTTTATTGTTACCTTCTATGTTATAAGGTACGGAGATGTTATATGTAGCCATAAGTGACTGTTCTTCCGCCTGTACGAGGTTGACCATTGCGTTTTCCTCATATACTTCTTCATCTCTTTCTTCTGCACTCATAACTGTTTTTTCCATCATCATCGGTGCAGCGTCTTCATATACTGCGCGAGCCACAGCCCCTTTGCGAGCATATTTGATATGTTCTTCCCTTTGTCTTAATGCCCAGCGTGTGAACTCCGGCACTTGGTTGTTTTTGGACGGCATATAAGTGGACAGGACAAGATGAACTTGTTGCCACATCATACCTGTTGATTGCATTACTTTGGCTTTGAGAGTTAGCGATATAGGTTGTCCGACCTCTTTAACAACCATATCGTAATAGGGAATCCAACGAGCGGAGGATGTGAAGTATTTCAATCGTGCAGATACTTGTCCTGCCTCTTTGGCTTGTACGGTCATAGTAACCACGCCTGATTTTTGTTTATTTTTTCCTTCTTGACGCAGTTGGTTTTGCAGAGCCTCTTTGCGGTCGGAGAGTTGTTTGAGTTGCTGCTCCAAAGCATATTTATCTTGCAGCAGTTGTTCAGAACGTTGTTTATAATAAACAAGTTGTTTTTCTATTGCTTCGCCTTGTAGCGGGTGTTCCTCTGCTTCAAGAGAGGTGGTAACACCGCTTTTCAACATTTCGATGAGATTGGCGTTGATATTGACCTTATTTTCCACCTCATTATATTGTTTCTCCGCGTCGGTGAGTTGTTGTTTGAGTTGTGTTACGGCAGCCGTTGATTCCGTTTGGCGCATATAGTCAAGCGAGAAACGGAAGGCGGTAATGACGGCATCGTTAGTAAGGCTCAGTTGGAGGCTTTGCTCGTCAATATAAGGAGCGAGTCCTTCGAGGCGAACCTCGTTCTCTCCTTTTTGGAGAGCGATTTTAGCCGTTTGCTCTAATTGCGCGCCTTGCAAGAAGACGGTGGCTTGCTCTGTTTTTACTTCAGAGATAATAGGAGTGGCAATAAGTTCGGTCATAACACAAAGGGTTAAGGATAGTATTATCGTTATCTTTTTCATATTCATTCTTTTTTACGTAGTGAATAGAAAATTATCTGCAGCCTTTGAAGGCGTTTTTGCCAAGCCTTATACCCCCTTTGTCTGTTGGTGCTTGCAGTTTGATACAATCACGGAAGGCTTCTTGTCCTATTTCTTCGAGTTGGTCGCTCCATGTTACTTTTTGCAGATTGACACAATTGATAAATGCTTCCTTACCTATATGCGTGAGGCGTGGGGACATCTTCACTTCTTGCAGGCTGGTGCATTCTGCAAAAGCGCGTTCGTCCACTTTCTCGAGCACTTCGTTCATATATACGCGGCGCAGATTGATACACTTCTCAAAAGCACTCTTATCCAATCGTTCCAATTCTTTTGGCAGACTGATTTCGTTAAGACGTATGCAGTGGAAGAAAGCACCTGACTCGATAACATGTGTGTGGTCGTTCATAACGACAGTGGTCAGGTTCTTACATTCGGCAAAAGCACCTTTACCCACACGGTAGAGGTCTTTGGGCAGCACTATCTTCTCTATCACAAGGCAGTTGACGAAGACTTCGTCGTCGATAGCATAGAGTTTTTCAGGGAAATTGACTTTATACAGATGTATGCAGTCTTTGAATGCGCCTTTGTTCAGGTTGGTTACATTAGAAGGCAGGTCCACCCTCACCAATCCGGAACAGCCGGCAAAAGCCATCTCGCCTATAAATTCGAGCGACTCGGGCAGGTCGATACGTTCCAACTGAGAGCAGCCGGCAAAAGCAGCGTGATTGATACGTATAAGGTCTTTGGGCAGAGTTATGTTTTTTAATCCTCTACAGGAGTGGAAACACGACAGGGGTATCTCTTTCAGTCGGTCGGAGAGTACCTGTTCTTGCAGATTAAGGCAGCCGTGGAAAGCATATCCTTCCAAGGAAGAGAGTGTGGCGGGCAATGTGGCGTGTTTGAGTCTGGTGCAATTATAGAAGGCATACATACCTACTCTATCCACGGTGGCGGGAATGGTTACTTCTTGCAGTTCGGTGCAGTTAAGGAAAGTGGCAGGTGCGATGTCAAGCAGGCTATCGGGAAGAGTGATAGAGCGAAGTACGGGATTATTGGCAAAAGCCCCACCGGCTATCAGTCGAGTGTGCACTTTCTTTGGGAAGACGAAGTCGGCTTTGATAGTTTCGCCGGCAAAGATGAGGCAGCCGTCAATAAAGAAAGCCCCGCGTTTCCAATGCTTCTCATCTGCCATAAGAGCAGTACCGATAAACACGTCTTGTCCTATACGTTGAACGGAGGCGGGGATATTGACTTTCAAGAGGTTCTTACAGCCTTTGAAGGTATCGTGGTCTATCTCCTTCAGTCCGTCGGGAAGAATAACGCGAGTTAATGTTTTATTATTCTCAAAAGCACCTGCCGCTATAACGCGAATACCTTCCGGCACGGTGTATTTAGGCGCAATATCCTTGTTGGCGGCAATGAGGCAACTGTCAATGATAAGCACTCCGTTCTCCCAAAAAGCGTTGTTCTTCATTAGTCCCGTGCCGTCAAAAGCATTGCGATAGATATGCGTAATGGTTTTAGGCAGGACGATGGCGGTCAGTTTCTTATTGTTCTTGAAGGCGAACTCGCCTATCTCGGTCACGGTATAGTATTGACTACCTACTTTTATCTGTTCCGGCACGACGAGATCGCCAATCACCTTGGGCGATTCAGTCACCTGCGCAACACCTGCAATCGGATCCAAAAGATAATTAACTTCGTTGATTAACGCACTCTCTTGTTGAGCGTAAACGTTTAAACTGAATGCCCAAACGAGCAGGGCATAAATCATCTTATGTTTCATAGGTATCGTTTGTTTTATCTTTGACAAGCGCATTTATATCTTTTTCTTTGCGAAGATGGGAAGAGGGTATAAGCCAGTCTTATACCGATGGTCAAGGGTGAAGACAGTTCGGGCAGTGTGATTTGCGGAGCGGGAATAGCGTTGGCATAGAGCGAAACAGGGGGTAAGGCAACGCTACCATTATGCCATAGGGGGTAGTCGATAAGCAGTTGGAGCGAAAGACGGTGCTCGGTGTCGGCAGACGCATAACGCGAATAAGCACGCGGTACTCCTCGCCTTGCAAACGACCACTCATAGCCTATTGCACCTGACAGGGATAGCACCAGATTAGACTGTCCCCCTTCACCGCTTATGTTATAACCATTAGCAGGAAATATACCTACCGACGGGTCGTTCAGCACATGTACGTCATAGTCTTTGAAGTAGGCATCGACGCTGCCCGATGAGGTGGAAAAGGTATAAGTGTTGTTAAGCGGAAAGAACAGCGTTGGACCTAAGTCGATAGCCACACCGCTAAAACGCATAGAGAGTCGTAGGGGTAGCGACACTCGCCATTGACGGTCTGTATATGCTATGTCGGTGGCTATATTATAGGTTATAGGCACAGCCAGTGTAGTACCGTCAGGTTGGTTGCTATAAGAGATTATATCGGAAGAGAAGGACAGCGTCTGCTGTAACCGAGAGCCGTAAGAGGCTATCCCAACGCCTATCTGCAGTCCCACTTCCGAGGTTTGGCTGACAGAAGTGAGGAACTGATAACGCAGATCTAAGCCTCCTCCCAAAGCGGGTGAGAACTTTATATTTTGCCCAAAACGCATATTCATTCCTCCGTCAAGTCCAATTTGCAAGCCGCTTCTGCCTTGTGCGAACGCAAAGACGGTAGCGACTAAAAGCAATATGGAGAGAACATAGCGTTTCACCTGTTAATGAATAATATAGATTAGCGTTCGGTCGATATTATGAGTGGTTACACGCACGAGATAGCAGCCTGACGGGTTGTCGGAAGGCAGGTTGAGCGTTTCTAAACCATCGGTATAGAGAGTCGTTATAAGGCAACCTGCCGTGTCATATACTTTTATCTGTGCTTCTTCTGTCAAGGGCAGACCTTGCAATTCCACCATTTGTCCTCTCTGTGCGAGCGAAGGCACAATCTTCAAGAGTCCGCCTTCTTCTTCGCTTAACGAGGTGGAAGATATTTGCACCATCGGACTTCGAAGAAGGTTGGCACATTTAACGTCTTCATTGCCGGGCAACTTATACTGAACATAATAATGTCCGTCTGCCATTCCGTCACGATTGAGATAGAAGCCTGTGGCAACTAACACATCGTCGGGATTATCGTCGTTAGGTTGGTCGATATCGCCCACGATTCGATACCAACTAACCTCACTTGCTTGCGGCGAATAACCCATTGATTGCAGAGCCGAGTTATTGACCATATACAGATGCCCATAGAGGTACAGGACGGGGATACTGTATTCAGCCTCACATGCCAGTTCAAACATTGCTTCTATTTGCATAGCCTCCGTTACTTCCACTCGTCGAGGATTGTCCATTGAGCCATCCGACCAGCCGAGAAAACGATAGCCTGCGTCAGGAGTAGCCGTAAGGGTTACTATCTGACCGCAACGTAGTCCGTTGAGCAGACTATCTTCTGCGTGCAAGAGGGTAAGACCTGACAGGAGAAGTAGAGCGAATACTATGTAAAGACGTTTAAGCAAGTTGCAGGCTGATTGATTATTGTACGCTGATGCTTACCGTTCCGTGTGTGGCAGTGGCTTTAACCGTAAATTCGCGTTCTACAAACACGGCGTAAATGATAGCACTATCCTCAATGGTATAAGTGAAATTCATATCCGTTGAGAGCG
>CAMVHW010000072.1 GCA_947167395.1 uncultured Bacteroidales bacterium | reverse complement strand
GTATAACCTCGTTAAGTATCTCGTTAAGGACGGTAAGATCGAACTCAATATGCAAGACGAAGTGATTGCCAAGAGTTTGGTTTGCACCAATGGCGAACTGCTTCACGCCGGTGCCCGCAAAGCAATGGGAATGTAATATAATGTATAATTGAGAATTGAGAGTTGATTTTTTAGTACCTGACTTTTCTATAATTAAATCATCCAAAGAAAACCTATCAAAGCCATAATTTCAACTCTCAATTCTCAATTCTAAATTCTCAATTCGTATGCATCCTCTTATTTTGGTTGCCGTATTTGTGGTTTGCACGGTGGTCGGTTACTTCATTATCAGTAATGTCCCGAGTCTGTTGCACACCCCTCTTATGTCAGGTATGAACGCGCTCTCCGGGGTTACCATTGTCGGTGCTATTGCTTCAACCGGCATTGCATACCTCTCCGACGACGGTTTATGGGCGCAGGTCTTCGGTGTACTCGCTATCATACTTGCCGCCATTAACGTCTTCGGCGGCTTCGGTATTACTCACCGTATGCTACGTATGTTCAATAAGAAAAAATAAAACTCATGAATTGGTATCAATTAGTTTTAAGCATCCTTCTTTCATTGGCTGTTATAGGCGGCATATCAATGATGAGTAAAGTGAAAACCGCTGTCAAGGGTAATCTCCTCTCCGCGTTGGCAATGCTGGTTGGTGTGGTTGCCACTATCGCTTTCAGCGGCGTACTTTCCGCTTGGACAATCTATGTTGCCATTATCATCGGTGCACTCATAGGCAGCCTTATGGCTCGTAAGGCACAGATGATTCAGATGCCCCAACTCGTGGCTCTCTTCAACGGACTCGGAGGCGGTGCGTCCGCTCTTGTAGGAGTGATGACATATATGGAGTGGGGTATGACTCAAGCACCTGAATACCCTGTCTTTGTCAATTTCACCGCTATGCTCGCCATAGCCGTGGGTATGATTACCCTTATCGGTTCGCTCGTTGCTGCCGGCAAACTGGCACGAATCATAGACGGACGACCTAAGGTCTATCCCGCTCACTCTCTTTGGACAATGTGCCTATTGCTGCTTTCTGTGGCAGGTATAGTTGTAGGCACGATATATGGAGGTAATATATGGATTGCGCTCGCCACGGTACTACTCACAGGGTGTTTCGGCTTTATGTTTGCCATCCGTGTCGGCGGTGCAGATATGCCTATTACTATCTCTCTGCTTAATTCTCTTTCAGGCGTGGCAGGTGCCATAGCCGGTATGGCCATCAGCGATATTTTCCTTGTGGCAGTCGGCGGTATAGTAGGTGCTTCCGGTCTGTTGCTCACGCAGATAATGTGCAGAGCCATGAATCGCAGCCTGATGAGTATCCTACTCGGCGGAGCAGTAAAAAAGAAAACCGTTGCTCCCTCACAGAAGGCAAAAACGGCAGTGGCAGCCCAAGTCAGCAGCACACGCGACGGCGCAACTATATTTGACGAAAACACTGATTTTGAAAAACTTTTAGAACAATTAAACGATATGGAAGTAAAACAATTACTTGATGCCATTGAGGCATTAACCAAAGAAGTGGCAGGTTTGCGTGAGCAACTTGCCCAAGGTGTAACGGCTGCCCCTGCAGTAGCAAATACCAAAGAAGAGAAAACCCCCGCTTCGGTATTGAGTAAAGCCAAAGACGTTATTATCGTTCCCGGCTATGGTATGGCTCTTGCACAAGCACAACATGCTGTTAAACAACTGGCAGACAAACTGGAGTATCGCGGTGCCAACGTACGCTTTGCTATTCACCCCGTTGCCGGTCGTATGCCCGGGCACATGAACGTGCTGCTCGCGGAGGCTGACATACCATACGAGAAACTATACGAGATGCAAGCCATCAACGACGACTTCAAGAACACGGATGCCGTAGTGGTTATCGGTGCCAACGACGTACTTAACCCTGCTGCCAACACTGCCGAAGGCACACCTATCTACGGTATGCCCGTTTTGGCGGTTGCCGACGCACCCGAAGTTATCGTTTGCAACTTCGACCTCAAGCCCGGTTATGCCGGAGTGGAGAACCCGCTCTATAAACGCGAGAAAGGCGTTTATCTCTGCCTCGGTGATGCCAAGGAAACACTGATGAAACTGACTAACGAGATTCAGTAATCTCCGTAACGCACATAGTCTGTATATGTGCATCTGATTTTATACGAAAAGTGCCACACCATACGCTTTGGCACTTTTTTTTGTGAACGATTCACTTATTGATTTTACATTGAACACACAAAAATGTATTTTTTTTGGCGAAATAGTTTGCAGCATTACAGGAAATACCTACTTTTGCCACGCAAAATGACACCTTAAAAATCAAATTTATGACACTTTGCTTACCCATAACAACCGTTGTTTCTGTAAATAATTTATTTGCAGAACTTTGCGGGGGGGGGTAAATAATTGTAATTCAATTAGTTATACTATATAGTGTCTGCTTCGGTACATTCCGAGGCAGACATTGCTGTTTTTATATACTAATATGTCTTATAATGAACTAATATGTATTAACAATAATCATAAACCCTAACACTATGAAACACAAATCCATTTATTTCTCTCCGTGTAGCGAAACGATAGTTTTTGCTCCGCTGAATGCACTAATGGGTGCTTCTCGACAAAACATCTCAGGTAATATCCAAGATGGAGATCCCCTTGATGATAATGAACCGCACTAAACCTTGTTTCCAACCATTATCTATCCTTTTTCGAGGTTATAATTGAGTAAGAAAATGAGTACACACACAATGCGAACGATTAAGCGTATCATAGTATTTCCTTTGTTTCTTATTACTTGGGTCAGTCTTATGGCGACTCCTGTGGCTGACAGTTTTGTTCATAAGGACGTGAGCGGACTCTATTTCCGTTGCGACCCCAACACAATGACTGCCACGCTTATTCCCACGCAAGAAAAGAACGCAAAGAAATACCGTATGGAAAACATTGTTGTCCCCAAGTCAGTTGTAATAGAGAAAGGTACAATCTCCACCGACGGAACTTCGCAGGATAATTTGGTCTTTACCGTTATTGCATTAGAAGACAATGCCCTTAAAGGTGCTATTGCTTATAGTATAACCTTTGAGGAGCCGTCATCCATCACCACATTCGGCGAGCGCGCACTCTATGATGTATGGGTCAGTGGCACACTCGTCTTACCATCATCGCTTCGTCTTATAAAGAAAGAGGCTGTTTATGTGGTGGTAGGTTCGTCGGCAGCCGACTATATATCCAAGTTGGTTCTCCCTTCCTCGTTGGACTCGCTTTGCGTGAGTGCCATTGTGTTAGATCGTTTGCAGGAGTTGCAGTTCTTGGGTGTAACGCCACCTCGTTGCGAGGTGCTGCGTGAAGGCATAGGTGCTTACAATCCGTGGACGGCAGCAACGGCGCGCACGTCGCCCGATGTGAAAGTAACATACCCTAATGAAGCCTACGATGCATATCGTCAATGCTTCGGCATAGGCGACTATTTTACCGCTTTCGCCGAGCCGGAAACACCCACCGAGGTGGACGAAACAGATGTATCGTCATCCGCTGATACCCCCCGCAAGGTGATACAAGACGGCAAGATGGTAATTATCTTCGGCACATGCCGTTATAACCTCTTCGGTCAGGGACTATAAGCCAATAAGCGTACAAAAACGCTACGAAATAGCACTAACAAATGTGCTATCAACGAGAATCGCTCTTTGACGTATTGAAACAGACAAAAAATAAAGGTGCTTCGCTGCTTTCGTCTGTTTTTTGTGTAAGATTACTTGAACTTTCATTTATTTTTTGTGTAAAAACACTTGAACTTTTGTCCTTTTTTTGTGTAAGTATTTGCATAAACGGAATACTATCAATACCTTTGCGGCGTGAAATAAAACTTCCCGTTTGAATATGGAACGATTGATTCTCTCCGAACTGCGCAAATGGCAACGTTCTAACCACCGTTTACCGCTGATTATCAATGGTGCACGGCAGGTAGGTAAGACTTGGATTCTACAGCATTTCGGCAAGACTGATTACAAGCACCTTGCCTACGTCAACCTTGACAACCGCGACAGCCGAACGGACAGTCTCTTTCAAGACTACAATATCCGCCGTATACTAACCATAGTAGAGGCCATTACCAAAGTGCCGGTCATGCCTGAGGACACACTGATAGTCTTTGATGAGATACAGGAAGTACCGCAGGGATTGGGTGCATTAAAGTATTTTGCTGAGGATGCACCTGAATATCACGTTGCAGTGGCAGGGTCGCTGCTTGGCATTATGCTTCATCAAGGTACATCATTCCCTGTCGGCAAAGTCGACAGTCTCTCGCTCTACCCGATGTCGTTCGAGGAATTTATGCTTGCTATGGGTGAGCAGCGTGCGCTTGATATTCTGTTGTCAGGGGACTGGGAACTGATTAACAGTATGCACACCTTTTACATGGATATGCTCCGTCAGTACTTGTATGTTGGCGGAATGCCGGCTGCTGTTCAGGCTTACACGGAGCAGCGTGGCATATTGGAAGTAAGGCGTTTGCAGGAGCAGATTGTCCGCAACTATCGTTTGGATATATCCAAGCACGCCACCCGCACAGAGGTACAGCGCATCAATATCATCTACGATTCTATGCCTGCACAACTTGCCAAAGAAAATAAGAAGTTCATCTACGGAGTAGCCGCCAAAGGGGCGCGAGCGCGCGAATATGAAGGAGCGATACAATGGTTGGCTGATGCCGGTATTCTAAACCGCGTGTATAGTGTTCAGAAACCCGCGGTTCCTCTTAAGTTCTACGAAAATCGCGATGCGTTCAAACTCTATTTCTCTGACTGCGGACTGCTCGGAGCGATGACGCAAACCGAAGCACTGACGCTTCTGCAGGACAATAGTGTGTTTGAAGAATACAAAGGTGCGTTTGTCGAGCAGTTTGTTCAGCAGCAGTTACGTATCACAGGTATGCCGACCTACTACTACAGCCGTGAAAATGCGCAGCAAGAGATTGACTTCCTTGTCCAAAAGGGCGATTGGCTGATTCCGATAGAAGCCAAGTCCGGCTGCAACCTGAAAAGCAAGTCGCTTAACCTATACCGGCAGGAACATAAACCTGCGTTGAGTATTAAGACATCAGTGCTACCTTATAAGCGTAGCGAAGATTTGGTCAATCTGCCTGTGTATGCAGTCGGTCTGTTGCCTCGGCTGATAGAAAAACAGAGGAATGCTTAACCTGTTAAGCAATCTTTATTCAAAAATGCTTATTCTGTTAAGCAAAAAGCAGCGAAGGCTGTAGCAGGATTTTACTATTTTTCTTTATTAGTCTGTCGCAGAGCGTTGCCGCTCTGTGATGCTTTTTTAGTCTGTTTCAATAGATTACGACTCACCTACTGAAAATTTCTGTGCAAAGACGCAAAAATTTTCTGTAATATCAGTTATGTTATGTCAAACTAAAAGGACTACAAAACAACCTAAAATAATTAACAAACAACCAACAAACCAAATACAATTATTGTTTAACTAAAAAACGTACAACCATGAAAAAACTATTTACTCTATTCATTTTAGCCATTTTCTCCTCGCAGATGTGGGCAGGTATGGTAAGTGGAAACTTTTATTGTAATAAAGAAACGAAAACAACCGTTACATCTTCTTGTGGCGGAGGTACTATAACCGCCAAATATGGTACGACATCAGGAAACTACAACAATAGTATGTTTTCTGATAGGGCATATTACACGGGTTATTCTTTGTATGATGGTCGTTATGTTC
Organism: uncultured Bacteroidales bacterium; assembly: GCA_947167395.1. GTDB lineage: Bacteria > Bacteroidota > Bacteroidia > Bacteroidales > Paludibacteraceae > Colicola. The sequence continues at coordinate 1,142 of CAMVHW010000072.1, read as the reverse complement.
AAGTGACAGCCACTGCTGCAGCCGGTTATACATTTAAGGAGTGGCAAGTTAGCGGTGGGTTATCTTCGTTTTCGTCAAGCGGTAATGTGATGACCTTTACTGTTCCAATGGGATCATATTATGTTCATGCTATTTTTACTGCATCCTCTGGTGGATCCGGCAGTGGCAGTGGTTCGGGGTCGCGCAGCAGCGTTGTGGCAGCCACTACATCTGCAAAGTCGGTTACAGTGTATGCAACCGGTTCGGGTTCAGGTAAAACAGTGAACTATGCTTTGCCTGACGGCGTAGTGGATATGGGAACGGCAGGCTATTGGCGCACCAAAAATGTCGGAGGAACGAACGAGATATCTGCAGGTGATTACTATCAGTGGGGTTCAACCACGAAGAACACGTATGCTTCAAGTTATACGTTGCCTACATCGGCTGACTTGATTTCCACCAACGATGCGGCAACTACTGCATTAGGTGCAGGTTATTGCATTCCAACAAAGGCAGAATGGGACAGACTGATTAGTTCCTGCTCATGGAGTAGAAGTGCCTATAATACGTACATCGTAACCAATACGACAACGGGGAATACGATAGAGATTCCGAATAATACAGGCAGCAAACAAGGCAGTTCCAGCACGTATAGTACGGCACTCGGATGGTATTGGACGAGTTCCTATAATAGCGGCAATCCGTATATCTGCGCGCTGTGGAACACGAAAGACACCAAAGAAACGGTTGGCATTACGAATTTCAACAGTGCCAAAATTTACTATAGTTGCTATATCCGCCCCATTTACAATATGACGGGAACGCTCTATACATTGACCGTCAATGTGGTTAATGGCGGCACGACCTATACGTACAAGTACAAAGGGGCAAGCGGACAAGTGGTCAATGTTTCGGTAGGTTATGCAGCAGGTTATACGGCTGCTTGGAATGACGCTGTATCAGCAGCATCTGCCCGCTCGTTTACTTTGACCTCCGATATTACAAAAACCGTAACATATACATCATCCACCGTTACCGCCACGTTCAATAACTACGATGGTACGCAGTTGGCACAATATACCAACGTAGTTAGCGGTACAACGCCGAGTTACAGCGGAGCAACGCCCACCAAGCCGGAAGACAACTATAATACATACGAGTTC
>CAMVHW010000071.1 GCA_947167395.1 uncultured Bacteroidales bacterium | reverse complement strand
GATCCCACGTGACAAGCTGGTGGTGGTGGCTGGTGTGAGCGGCAGTGGTAAGTCGTCGTTGATAACTCGTACTTTATTGCCTATACTTCGTAAGCATTTCTATCGTGCTTTGGCTAAGCCGTTGGATTATGAGTCCATAGAAGGGTTGGAGTTGATTAACAAGGTGATAGCGGTTGACCAGTCGCCTATTGGTCATACCCCTCGTTCCAATCCTGCCACTTATACCAATGTCTTTTCGGATATTCGCACCTTGTTTGCTCAACTTCCTGAGTCAAAGATCCGTGCTTGGAAGGCGGGTCGTTTCTCTTTCAACTCCAAGGGCGGCAGATGTGAGGAGTGTTCGGGTAACGGATATAAGACTATTCGTATGCACTTTTTGCCGGATGTATATGTTCCGTGTGAGGTATGCGGAGGTATGCGTTATAATAAAGAGACTTTGGAGGTTAAATTCAAGGGAAAAAGCATATTTGACGTGTTGGATATGACCATCAATCAAGCGGTGGAGTTCTTTGAGAATCAGCCTAATATATTACGAAAAATTAAAACCATTCAGGATGTGGGCTTGGGTTATATTAAGTTAGGTCAGTCGTCCACAACGTTGAGTGGTGGTGAGAGTCAGCGAATAAAATTAGCAGCCGAATTGTCGCGTCCTTCCACCGGCAGCACCTTTTATATCTTTGACGAGCCCACCACGGGTTTGCATTTTGAAGATATACGAATACTATTGAACGTATTGCGTCAGTTGGTGGAAAAAGGTAATACGGTGCTGATAATTGAGCATAACACGGATGTTATTCAAGCCTGTGATTATATTATTGATTTAGGTCCGGAAGGCGGGCGACAAGGCGGTCAGTTGGTGGCAGTAGGAACGCCTGAGCAGATACGAAAGAACAAGAATAGTCTGACGGGTAAGTACTTATAATCATATAGCCTTGGCTAATGCAAAAACGCTAAATCTTGCTCCTCTGAATTCTTTCATTGCTTCCATACAAGAGCGGATGGTGCTCCCCGTGGTGATAACGTCATCCACTATAAGTATATGTTTTCTGTACATTTCTTCGGGGTGATTAACCTGAAAGATTCCTTTCACATTAGTTTCTCTTTCTTTGCCTTTGGTCAGTGCCTGTTGTCGATTGTTGCGGATACGGCTTACGTGCGTTGTGTCAGTTGGTATTTTAGTAACCTGACTTAATGCTTGTGCGATATATTCGGACTGATTATATCCTCTTTTTCTGTATCTTATAGGATGTAAAGGAATAGGAATGATGACATCTATATCGTCAAAGAAATCCGATTGCAGTCCTTCAATGGCTGCTTCCGTGGCAAGATAGGTTGCCACATCGGGTAAATGTCGATACTTGAAGGCATAAACCAATTGGTTGATATTGTTTTCTTTGTCATAGAAAAGGAAGGATGCTCCTTTCTCAAAACGGTTGTCTTGATAGAAAACGTCTTCTGTTGAGTTGCCTCGTAAGTCAAATTGGTTGGTGTGTTCCAGTTTTTTGAGGCAAACCGGACATAACGACTTGCGAGGAGCGTTATAGTCTTCGGATTCGGTAATGTTTTGGCATAAAACACATCTGTCGGGATAGACAAAGGAGCCAATGGCGTCTCTGCCGTTTAGAAGAAGTTGTTTAAGCAAGTTCATTTGGGCTGAGTAGGTGTGTTATGAGTGTGCAAAAATGGCATAAACCGACAGAATGGCAAAATGAAACTTATTTATATAGTGATTTAGATTTTTCTTTTGTCTAAAAGCAGTACTTTTGCGGGCGTAAAAACAGAAGAAAGCGTATGAACAAGTATAATTTTTCCGAACCGAGAGACAGGCGCAAGTCGGGTTGCGTTAAGTGGGACGATGTGTATTACGACGACCTTATTCCGCTTTGGGTGGCAGATATGGATTTCCCTGCCGCACCGTGTATTCAGGAGGCTATACAAAAGCGTATGGAACACGGGGTATATGGTTATGTACACGAAATGGAGAGTTACTTTGAGAGCGTGCAACAGTGGTTCAAGAAACGTCATAATTGGACTATTTCTCGTGAGGCTATTCAGCCCGTATGCGGATTAGTGCAGGCTCTCAACGCCTTATGTCGCAGCCTGATGAAGGAAGGCGAAGGACTGATAACGCAGGCTCCGCTCTATAATGGTTTCTTCCCGAGTATAGACAACAACAACATCGTACTTCGCTCCAATCCGCTTATTTACCAAGACCATAAGTACACCGTTGATTGGGACAACCTTGAGGAGTCGGCTTCGCTTCCCGACTCGAAGATAATGCTCGTATGCAATCCTCATAACCCCAGCGGCAGGATATGGACAAGAGAGGAGTTGCAGCACTTTGCAGACATTGCCATACGGCACGACCTTATTCTCGTTTCCGATGAGATTCATTGTGAGGTTACTCCGTTAGGTATGATGTACACTCCTATGGCATTGATAGACGGCATACAGGACAGGCTCATCACTATGACTTCCCCGGGCAAGGGCTTTAACATAGCCGGCTTGGGGATAGGCAATATCATCACGGAGAACCGGCAGTTGCGTGAACGTGTATCGCAGGCTCTGTGGCGCAATTTTGTGCCGGAGGTTACCGCCTTTGGCGTAGTGGCATTAGAGGCTGCATACAGAGAAGGCGAAGAATGGTTAAATGCAGTGAATGAGTATATAGGCGAGAACTATCGGTTCCTTAAAGACTATATCAGCAACAACATACCAAGATTGGGCGTTACACGATTGGAAGGCACCTACCTTACTTGGCTTGACCATAGAGCCTATTCATTCAGTTCGGAGGAGGTGTTTGAGCGTTTGCTCAATGAGAAGCACGTGAGGGTGAGTGCCGGTACGCTGTACGGCAAGGAAGGCGAAGGCTTTATGCGTGTTAACATAGCCTGTCCTCGGTGTCAGTTGGAAGAAGGGCTAAGACGAATGAAAGACTTTTTTACGTCGCTTGACTGATTGGTCAGTCGCACAAGGAGAAGAGGTCGGAACGCGGATTGACCAGCATAACGGGCACTTGGCTACGGGCAATGGCTTTTTGTTCGGGCGGACCGAACAAGATATCGTCCAAGCCATACTCTCTTGAAGCGGTGAGCAACAATAGTTGGTGAGCAAAGTCACGCTGCCTGACCACACACTCCTCCCATAGACGGAAACTATCTTTATGCGCTTCCAAGACCTCGTAAGTCAGATTTGTGTCGGTGCGTTCGGACACCGATTGGATGTGGGTAATAATCTTACCCATATTATTTTTTGCTTTTGAACCATAGTCGTTAGCAGGCAGGAGGAGTATATGTGCGCCTGTCTTGCGAGCAAGGTAGGTGCAAATCTCTGCCTTGTATGTTTCCTCTTCGAGCATAGTTACAGGCACGAGTATGCGTTTGAGTTCAATTATCTCACGCATTGTGGGTGTCAAGAAGACGTATGGTCGTCTTTCTTCGCGACAGTCGTTCAGACCTTGGCGAATGGCTCGCCGTGAATTGTCGCAACGAACACACAAAATATCATCGTTGTTGTCCCAGATCATAGTTGAGTTGCTCTATATAATTGATTATCTCATCTCGTCCTGCACCTGTCTCTGCGGAGGTGCAGAAAAGGGGTGGCAGTTCTTCCCACGTTTCTAACAAGGTCTGCTTATAGCGTGCCACATTGTCCGCCAAGCGGTCTTTGCCTATTTTGTCTGTTTTGGTGAAGACAAGAGCAAAAGGTATGCCGTTCTCACCGAGCCAATTGATAAACTCAAGGTCTATCTTTTGCGGTTCGTGTCGGCTGTCGATGAGCACAAAAAGACTGATTAACTGCTCCCGCAGGAGGCAATAGCGTTCAATCATCTCTCTCAACTGCTCTCGCTGTTTCTGGCCTGTCTGTGCAAAACCATAGCCGGGCAGGTCCACCAAGTGCCACGAAGGATTACCCTTGCCTGAACCAATAAGGAAATGGTTGATGAGCAGTGTCTTACCGGGTTTTTGGCTTGTCTTTGCCAAATGAGGTGAGCGACAAAGCATATTGATAAGGCTGGACTTACCTACATTACTCCTGCCTATGAAAGCATACTCAAATAAATCACTCTTCGGACAAGCCTTGACATCAGGTGAGGAAACGACAAAAGAAGCGGAGGTTATCATAGTTATAGATGGTTGTGGTTATTAGTTGTAAGATCTTGATACATACGGAACAATTCTGCCACGCACTCTGATTCGGTCATCTTTGGCGAAAAACCATACGCTGCCATCACAGTGCGGTCGTTGTCTTGGCATGGTTGGCGAACTGCATAGTTAATTTCCCATTTGTCGTGCCAATGTGTTAAGTGCAAGAAAGCGGTAACGCATAGTGTCATGTGGCAAAACGCCAGCTTTGGCATATACCTGCCGCTCTATTTGCTCGCTTGAGTAAAATTCTTCGTGTGGCTCTATGAGCAGTAGTTGTCCTATAGCACAAGTCTCAAAATAAACACCCTGCGGCTTGAAATACTTGCTGTGTGGGTCTGTCTCTTTCGGAAAACCGTCCTTCAAGAGGATAATCAGTGGGAAACCGGCTTCACGGAGTGCCTTGCAAATCTGTTTCTCGCCTTCGGATATGCCTGCGCTGATAAACACCGTTCCACGCTCTGCTTCTTCAAAGCACTGTTCTTTCTTTTGGTCAATCTCTGCTTGCGTCAGTTGGCGAGAGCATTGAATCACATCCTTCATCGGAAAATCAAGCAGGAACTGATTACCGAGGGTGGTACAAGCAAAGCCTGCCACTTGCACACATTGGTGAAGTCGGAATAGATGCGGGTTAGCGCGTTTCAAAGCCAAACGGCGAGGGTTGTCGTGGACATAATCAATCATGTGGCGGAGTTGACCATCCGAATGGAGTATTCGCTCATGGTAGTAAGCTGCTTCGGGCTGCCAGACAGACCCTCTGCCCGCAAAAATGCGGGCAAAATGCACGATGCTCTCACACGCTTTGTTTTGGTCGTTGGGCTGATTTTGGGCTTTCTGTTCGTCTTGTCTTGCTTTGCTTTCTTCGTGCATTTCGGCGGCGTTTTCGCCGTTGGGGTAGAATTGTTCCTTGTAAATCTTTGTGCAGGCGGCTTTGAAGCCCCTCACTACCGTACCTATACTCTTTGGCAACGGCTCCAACACTTGCATCACGAGGTGAATATGGTCAGGCATTACTTGCGAGGCAAGCACCTTTAGCGCATAACCCTTGGGGTGGTAGAACTGAGGCAGGTGGATAAGTAGGTTCTTTACCTGCTGTCCATAGTCATTGAGAACTATCTGCGCCTCTTGTGGCGTGGGAGCCTCTAACTGCCCAAACAGCGGATAACGGTCAGCAACCACAAAGGTGAAGTGGTAAATAGCACGCCCACAATAATCCCAACCGTTCTCACGGTGATGACGATTGGTGTCAGTTATTAGCCGCCAACCCTTTTCTGTATATTCTATTTGAGGCTTATATGTTGCCATTGATTCCGTTATGGCTTTTTGTAACAAATAGATTCCTTGTTTTTATCTTATTTTGTTAGTTTTTGATACATCCTAAACAACTCCGCCACGCACTCCGATTCGGTCATCTTTGGCGAAAAACCATACGCCGCCATGACGGCACGGTTGTTGTCTTGGTGGAGTTTCCTGTCATTTCTTTCTGTCTTGCACTTCTTTTTGCAAGGCAACTAATGTTTCGTCGTCTGAAGCATTGAGCACTTTCCTATCCTGTTCGTCTGCTTCTGCGGCAGCGAGGACTTTGCGACGGGCATTGAATTGTTCGTAGATGGCAGCCACATGCTCCTCCATCTGCTTGTTGCTAACCGAACCCGCTCCTTGCAACACTGCTTTGTTTTGAAAATTAAGCAGCGAATCGACCGTTTCACGCCAATAGCGCAGAGTCAGGTCTTTCCGCTCACGAACGCGTAACTCGGCCGTATCAAGAAATAGGGTTGTCAGTCTGTTAAGTGTGTCTATTTCGTTGTGTTGCAGGTAGTTTTTAGCTATGAAGATATCTTGCTTGCGTACTACACTACCTTTCCACGAAGTCAGTGCCATATTAGGCTGTGATGCATCTGCGCGACTGACGATTATTTCCGCAGCGGTTTGCCCGGTAACGGCATAGAGCAGTTTGTTTTGTGTCTCGGCAAAGAACATCTGTGTGGCTTTATCGGTAGCATCATAGTCACTGCTCAATGCAAGCAAGTCGCGGACTTTTTGGTAGAAACGCTTCTCTGATGCGCGTATCTCTCTGACACGCTCTAAAAGTTCGTCAAAATAGTCGGGCCTGCCGTCAGGGTTCTTGAGTCTCTCATCATCCATTGTAAAGCCTTTGACGAGATATTCCTTGAGGTGCTGATTTGCCCAAATCCGGAATTGGGTACCACGCTTGCTGCGCACACGAAAACCAATGGCAAGAATCATATCAAGCGAGTAGAATGTAACATTGTACTGCTTGCCATCAGCGGCAGTTGTTAAGTAATTCTTAACAACTGAATCTTGCTCTAATTCTCCATCTGACAGCACGTTAGCAATGTGCATACTTATGTTTGGTATGGAGGTGTCAAAAAGTTCAGCGAGTTGATTTTGGTTCATCCACACGCTCCCGTCGCGGGCATAGAGCACTACACTTGCTCGCCCGTCAACGGAGTTATAAATAATGATATTACTTTCTTCTTTGGGCATAATATAGAGTATTCTTTTACTTTTTGCTATTCACTATTTCTTGATACATCTTGAACAACTCTGCCACGCACTCCGATTCGGTCATCTTTGGCGAAAAACCATACGCCGCCATCACGGCACGGTCATTCTCTTGGTGGGCCTTCCTCAACTCGGGCGGCATCGTTACCTCGTCGTACAAGTCGGCAAGACTGCTATCAGGATATTTGGCGCGGGCATCTAATATCGCTTCGGCTGTACTGGGAACGCGGTCGTCCCCGCCCGCATTCATCGGCCACGGGAAGTTGTTATAGACGATGGTGTTGCTGTAGCGATAATCTGATTTC
>CAMVHW010000070.1 GCA_947167395.1 uncultured Bacteroidales bacterium | reverse complement strand
TGCTTGGGCTAAAGCCACCGACAGCGACAAGCATACCCAAACCACCGACACGGTTCGCCTACCGGAAGTGGAGGTGTCTGTCTCGCGCGTTGACAGACCCGTTATGCACCAGCAAATGCAGGTCAGCGTCATCGATCCATTGCTGATAGACAAATCGCAAATACTTTTTCCCAAAGACATAAGTAACATTACTCCCAATATCTATATGCCCGACTACGGTTCGGCTATGACCAGCAGTATATACATACGCGGTATGGGCAGTCGTATCAATGAGCCGGTTATGGCTATGGTGGTGGACGGAGTGCCGCTGATGGACAAGAATATGTACGACCAAGCCTTGCAGGACGTTAAGCGCATCGAACTTATAAGGGGTGCCCAAGGTAGTCTATATGGTCGCAACTCGCCTGCGGGAGTGATGGAGATAAGGACACTGCAACCATTAGACCTCACAACACGCTTGATAAAAGGCTCATTCGGATATGCGTCCGCCAATACCATACAAGCACAAGCGTCTTATTATGACCAACTGAAAGATAATAACAACCCAAGTCGTTTAGGATGGGGTATAGCAGCACGATACAAACACACCGACGGTTTTTATACCAATGACTATGACGGCAGGAGAGTGGATGGCGGAGAGCAGGCAGGCGGAAAGATTGTTATAGACAGTCACCCTACCGACCAATGGCAACTCTCTGCCAATGTTTATGCCGATTGGGTTAAGCAAGGAGCCTTCCCTTACGCCTCCGTTAAAACACATACCATCAACTATAACCGCCCGAGCAGTTATGAGCGATTGGCGGTGATGCCTACGCTGCGAGCACAGTACCAAGACAGAGGATATAAACTCCTTATGTCCGCCGCATATCAACTCCTTAACGACAATATGCTTATGGATCAAGACTATACACAGGCGGACATTTTCACTCTTCAACAAAAGCAACAACAACATTCGCAAACACTTGACGCACTCCTGAAAGGCAAAAAAAATGTAGATTGGTACGACTGGTCGGTAGGTGTAAGCGAGTTCGTTAAGCATAATAATATGTATGCTCCCGTTACGTTTATGCGTCAAGGTATAGAGGAGGTCATTCTCGGTAATGCTAATCGAGGCATACAGACAGCCTTCCCTGACGATTCGCTCTGTATCAGCAATAACCAACTGCCTATACCTTCATATTTTACTCTCTTTAATGCCGGACTTGCCGCTTACCACCAAAGCCACTTCCGTTTTGGTAATTGGCATATCAATGCCGACCTGAGATTCGACTATGAGTATGCCTCTATGGACTATCTGAGTACAGCACAGTTGGACTATAAGTTCACACTCATAACCGACCAATTCACAACTATCAATACCCTTTTGCAGGGCAATAAACACTCCCATTTTTGGCAAATACTGCCTCGCCTTGCAGCATCTTACGATGACGATTGGGGAACGGTGTATGTTTCTGCTGCCAAAGGTTATAAAGCAGGTGGATACAATCCGCAGATATTCAGTACTATCACCCAAAATCAAGTGATGACCGATATTGCTGCCGTTATGGGAATGCACCTTGATATGACTGACCCGAGATTTTCAGATGTAAGCATTACCGAATACAAACCCGAAAGGGACTGGAATTTTGAAGTCGGTGCTCACTTCACACCTTTGAGCGGAATACAAATTGACATAGCAGGTTTTCATACGCAATGTTATGACCAGCAAGTAACTGTTTTCCCCAATGGCAAGACAACAGGACGTATGATGGCTAACGCAGCACGTTCACGAATATGGGGAGCGGAGGCAACACTTCATTATCGTTGGAACGTAGGCAACTGGCAAGGTATTCTTGTTACTTCATACGGCTTTACCGATGCGCGATTCATAAAGTTCAATGACGGAATGGGCGATTATAGCGGCAATTATATCCCTTATAGCCCTATGCACACTGCCCACATATTAGCCAATGTCGAGTATGTGTTCAATCAAAAGTGGCTCAAATCCATCGACCTCACAATCAATGCCGACGGAATAGGACAAATTTATTGGAACGAACAGAACGACTGTGTGCAACCTTTCTACGGATTACTTAACGCCAATCTCAGTCTTAAATGGAAATACCTGCAACTCACCATTTGGGGTAAGAACCTGACCAATACGCAGTATGATGTCTTCTATTTCCGCTCTATGGGCAACGACTTCCTGCAAAAAGGCAAACCCCTGCAATTAGGTGCAACTATATCTGTAAATTTATAAGAATATAATATGAAAAAACTCACACTTCTCTTTCTTATCGCTGCGGCTCTTATGGCTTGCGACCCGCAACGTGAACCCGTAATAGACGAACAAGGTAATCAGGACTTTTACGAAGCATACGGAACTGTGCATGTAGCCACCGACGATTTCATAAAAGAAAATGTTCGACTTCTTGCTACTGTCAATAAGGAGGGCACGACACTTGATGTCAAAATGTTTCAAGTTAAGTTTGCAGAGAAGATGCCGGTAACCATTGATATGGTTATTCCGAAGACTGAAATGACGCGACTTAACGATATAGTATTCTTCACTGCCGATAGTATTAACCCGATGATGGGAGTCTTTCCGGTGGAGAAATATATGGTTACCAAACTCAATGGTTACATCGCTTCCGATTCCATTATCATCACCAACTACTTCGGACCGCACTATACCGAATATAGAGGTAAAAGGACTAAATAATCGCCTTGTTTTTATCACTAATTATACTGTGACGAAATCGGGTTTTACCTGATTTCGTCACTTTATTTTCGTTTTAGTCATCAAAAAGTCATTTTTATCAACTTTTAGTCACTCCAATCACAACTTTTTTTCAGCGTCTGTCATCACCTCTACTTTTGCACCGCAAACAAGAATAATAATCTTAAAATAGTATGTATATGTTGACAGGATTTGGTGATTCAATTATGAAGGGTGTGGTTCTGCGTTCGTCTAAGGTGGAAGCCAACCCTCACTACGAACTCAGTTCGTTGTCTCTCATTGAGCGTTGCGGCAAACTATTGGGATTGCAAACCAATAATTACTCGCGATTTGGTTGCACTGCATCCGTGGGGGAGAAACTACTGACAAGATACGAAAACAACTTAGATAGCAATCATCTCGTGCTGCTCGAATACGGTGGTAACGACAGCGATTATAATTGGAAAGAGATAGCAGACGACCCGCTTACGGAACATAAACCGAATACGGTATTAGACGACTTTATATCCGCCTATCGCCGTATGATAGACAAGGTTAAGGCAATAGGTGCCACACCTGTTATGCTTTCCTTACCGCCTATGGACGCCGACAGATACTTCCACTTCTTCACTCGCAACTGGACTGAACAACAGAAACAAAACGTCCTTACGTGGTTAGGGGGAAGTACAACGCATATAACTACAGGTCACGAACTATATAATATGACCATATCTAATATAGCACGACAAGCAGGTGTTACGCTCATTGACCTTACCACCGACCTCTTGCTCACTCGCGACTATGAGAAGTATCTTTGTGAAGACGGTATTCACCCCAACGAGGCAGGACTTAATCGTTTGGCTGAAATCATTTCCAACCAACTGCGACCTATGTTGGCTCTCCAAAAAGCCTGAAACTATAAGACAACTGAATCGATTGTGCCGTCTGAAAGGTGAGTTTGGAACGTTGTACCCTTACTTAATTGACTAATTGACTGCAGTGGCTTATTGTTAATCGTTGCCAACGAGTAGCCCATTTTGTATATCCTTTCCGGCGAACAGGCGATGAGCCTTTGGCGTAACATCTCAATGCGATGACGGCGGATGAGTATCTGCATCTCCGCCGTCTTTTGCAGACGCAGGCGAAGACGATGTATGCGTTCCGACTGCTGTTGCAGACGCTCCACCAAGTAGTCGGCAACGGCAGTGGGGGTCTTTAGCGGAAGATAAACAACCATATCCACTATGCTGATGTCCCTTGTATGACCTATTCCGCTCAATATAGGCAAGGAACACTCGGCACAAGCCGCTGACAACAGGTACGAGTCAAAACACCCCAAATCGGTGGTGGCACCGCCGCCTCGTATCAATATAATAGCGTCGTATTGCTCTTTTTGGCTTTCGACTTTCCTCAAAGCATCTATTATCGATTGTTCGGCTCGCTCACCTTGCATAAGGGCGGTAAAGAGAGTGCAATGAAAACGATATCCGCCTTTGCTCAACTCGTCTATAAAATCGCCATACCCTGCTGCCTGTTCGGACGATATGATAGCAAGTCGAATGGGTAGAGTAGGGAGCGACAAACCTTTCTGCAAGTCCATAAGTCCTTCTTGTGCAAGACGTTTGATGGTTTCTTGACGTTGGCGTGCCAATTCGCCTATGGTGAAGGTGGGGTCTATGGAATAGATATTCAGACTAAGCGAATAGACAGGGTGGAAACTGACCGAACACTCCAATAGTACATTCATTCCCACTTGCAGGCTCTGTCCCGTTTCCTGTTCAAAGTAGGCACGCAACATAGGAAAGGTGTTGCTCCAACAAGTGGCACGCATCTTGGCGGCTATCTGACCCGAAGCTGACTTCTCAACCAATTCGAAATATGCGTGTCCGTTCCTTGTGCTGAAAGACGCTATCTCAGCCCTAACCCAAAATGACTCGGACGACAGCAACGATAGTGACTGCTGAATAATTTGTGCAATTTGACTTAATGAATAACCTTTCATCGCAGTGAGATTCGTATTAAATATGTGAATAATAATATAATAGCATACATAATAAAGACAGTCGGCAACCCTATTTCGGCATAACTGACAGCGTATGGCAAATGCTCGATAATACCAACAGACTTGTTCAAAAAACAAGCAAAAAATCTTGTAGGGATGGCAATAAATGTCCCCATTTGTCCAATCCAACCTATTGTCAATAACAATAGAGCAGACACAACAATAAGAAAGGCAAGCGGAATGGCTACCAAATTGGAGAGGAAGAACAGATTGGAGGTCTGTGAGAAATAATATAGCGAAATAGGCAAAGTGTATATCTGTGCTGCAAAAGACACGGTCAGCATAGGTAGGATATAGTCACGAAGTGAGCGTGTGAAACCAAAACGAGGTTGAAGCGGTGCAATAGTCTTTCTCAATAACGGTTCAAAGGTTAAGATACCGAACACGGCGGCAAAACTCAACTGAAAACTGACACTGAATAAGTCTGTTGGTCTGAATAGCAGTATGATAAAGGCTGCCCAAAGCAAGGTGTTCAGCGAGAAAGGTTGTCTATGCCATAAGCGACCTAATTCAACCAGTCCGAGCATAACGACGCTTCTCACCACCGACGGTGTACCTCCAGTTAGTGCTGCATAGCCAATCAGCAATACCATCGTTATACTGCTCACTATCAGTTGATGAAAGTGGGACTTATACAACGGAGGATAGAACCCGAACAGGGTAACTATAAAGATTATAATGGTATATAATATACCGGTGTGCAAACCGCTCACTGCCAATATATGTTCTGCTCCAGCCTTTTGAAAATGTGTCTTCAGTTCCTTATCCATATCCTCTTTATACCCCAGTGTCAGTGCCGACAGGGTGGCTAACTCATCGCCTGCTATACCCACTTGCTTGTATCTCTCATATAGTCGTCGTTGCCATTGCTTGGGGCGTAAATGTAAAGGTATGTTCTCTGCTCGGCGAACTAATTGCCACCTGTCCTTGGAAGCATAACTATAACCGGCTATGCCGTTAAGACGCAAGTACCTTCCGTAATCAAAATTACCGAGCGAATCACCACGATGGAAAGACGTATATGCCATTATAGTGTCTGCTAACGAAGGCAGACTGCTTACTGAATCGGACATAATATATAAGTATGCCCTCGTATGGGAGGGCATAACTTCTACTTCACAGCGGTATGAGTGCTTGCAAGGAGTGGGGTAGTCGGTAACAACCATTTGATACATACCGACCGAGTCGATAAAGTTCGCTTCCGTATCAGACCATATAGTGCGGGGTAAATGAAATATATCAGCACAAAGAATAAAGCCGACAAGCGGTAGAAGAAGTATAAGTACCGGGAACTGCTTAATGTGCTTACGCATATTTCATTGCACGAATGACACCTGTCGGGTCTTGACTATGAAAGACGGCACTGCCTGCCACCAACACGTCGGCACCTGCCGCAAAGATATCGTTGGCATTGTCTTTGGTTACGCCGCCGTCCACTTCTATTAAGGTTGGCAAACCACATCGGTCAATCTCGCGACGCACATAGCGTATTTTGTCCATCGTTTCAGGTATAAACTTCTGACCTCCAAAACCGGCAAAAACAGACATCAGCAATACCATATCCACTTTGTCAAGATAAGGCAAGAGTCGTTCCACGGCTATATCGGGATTGATAGTCAAGCAGGTGCGTACTCCTTTGGCTTTTATCAAATTAAGTGCCGGCATAGGGTCGTCGGTGGCTTCCAAATGAAAACCCACGCTCCACGCACCGGCATCGCAAAAACGCTCTACATACTTCTCCGGGTGGACAATCATAAGGTGAACATCCAAGGGCTTCTTGGCATATTTCTTAAGCGGTTCCATTATAGGAAAACCAAAGGAGATATTCGGCACGAACACACCGTCCATCACATCTACGTGAAAATAGTCGGCTTCGCTGTCGTTAATCCTTGTGATTTCGTCATACAAATGACCGAAGTCAGCACTTAAAATAGAAGGGGCTATTGCTCGCATAACTCAATATATTTATTTTCCTGTCCTTATATATTCCACTGCACGTTTGGTTATATCGTCGTCACGCTCAAGCAAGGGGAAGAAACCCTCATCGCCAAGCATATCTCTTACCATATAGGCATTTACAAAACGCTCAATCAGCGGACGCGATTTCTCTATGTCCTCTTTTGCCGGCTCTACGCCTTTCTGTTTGCAGAAACCGACAAACTCGTCCATCCAGTTCGCTTGCTTCAAGTACTTCTCAAGCGACTGCCAAGTCTTGTATT
>CAMVHW010000069.1 GCA_947167395.1 uncultured Bacteroidales bacterium | reverse complement strand
TTGGCGAATGCTATAAAGCAAGTCCATTATCTCTTTGCCTGTTTCTATATCAAGGTTGCCGGTAGGTTCGTCTGCTAATATAACTTCGGGCGAATTGAGCAAAGCACGAGCAATAACCACACGCTGCTGCTCACCACCGCTCAACTGGTAAGGCATTTTATAAGTCTTGTCTTCCATTCCCACTTGCGACAACATATTCTGCACATGATTCCTCATCACCTGCTTGTCTTTCCACCCCGTGGCGCGCAACACAAACAGCAGATTCTCCTCCACCGTACGGTCTTGCAACAACTGGAAATCTTGGAACACAACGCCTATCTTACGCCTCAAATAAGGTATCTGACGGCTCTTAATAGTGCATAGGTCATAATCGACAAACATCGCACTACCCTTATATATAGGCACTTCGGCATAGAACGACTTCATCAGCGTCGATTTGCCGGAGCCTACCCTACCTAACAGATATACCATCTCGCCCGACTCAACCCTGAGGTTGACGTCGGACAAGACTATCTGCTCGCGTTGGCGAATCTCAACGTTCTTATAATTGAGGATTTCCATTTCTTACGCCTCTTGACTATTCTCAGCGTTATCTATGGCATTGATTTTCTCCTCTATTGCCTTCAGTTGCTCTTTGTTTTGGTCGATTTTCTTTTGCATATCATCAACCAGTTTATTAGCGCTCTGCGACTTACCGGAGAAGAACAATATATTGTTTTCAGCCGTCTTTATCTCCTGTTGCAGGTTCTCATACATACGCATCAGTTTCTGACGGTCGTTGCTCTGCATCATCTTCTCGTTCCGAGCCTTCTGTTTGTCGCCGCGTGCCGTCTTCTCCGTCTCACGTTTCTTCTCAAAGAATTGGTCGCAAACGGAAGTGAACTGTTGCCACAACTCATCGGAATACTTGCGAGCCACCGGACCTATGGTCTTCCACTCCTTCTGCAAATTGATAATGGCTTGAGCCGACTGTTGCCACTGCTCGCCATTGAGTATCTCGGTGGCTTTGTCTATAAGTGCGCGTTTGGCTTTCATATTGCCGCTCATCTCATCACGCATACCTTTGAAGTAAGCCGAACGAGCCTTGTAGAAATTATTGCACAAGGTGCGGTACTCATCATACACGGCTTGATTATGCTTCTTGGGAGCAAAACCTATCTTACGCCAATCGTCTTGCAGTTGCTGAACTTGCTGTTGAGCCTCGTTCCACTGACGTACCGACTCAATCTTCTCTATATCAATACCTTTCAGTTGCTCGATGATAGCCTGTTTCTTCTCAAGGTTCTCCTGCTCTTTCTCGTGAAGTGAGTCAAAATAGGCTTGATGTTTCTTATTGATAACCGTGCTGGCAGCCTTAAAGCGATTCCAGAGGTCTTCTCTCAGTTCGCGTGCCACCGGACCTATCTCTGCCCACTCGTTATGCAGTTGTTGAAGGGCACGACTGGCTTCCACTATGTTCTCATTCTCTTGCAGTTTCTCCGCGGCCTCACACAGGATGGTCTTCATTTCAAGGTTCTTCTTGAAGTCCAAGTCGCGAAGTTCGATATTGATCTTCACCAAATCATAGAATTGCTCTTGGCACAACTGATACTGTTTCCATATCTCTTGTGCTTTGGGAGCGGGTACGGGACCTATGGTTTTCCATTCAGCCTGCAACTCGCGCATACGATTCAAGTCGTTCATCACGTCGGCTGTTTCAGGCTTTGCCATCTCCTTCATCTGCTCTATAATGTTCTCTTTGCGAAGTAGGTTCTGCGCCATCTCTTCCTCCATCTGCTTTGCCACCTGTTGGCGTTTCTCCTTATAGGTGTTCAACAACTGACGGAACTCTTGCTCTGTCTCATCAAAAGGAGGCATCCAGTTTTCCAACACCTCACCGGCAGCCTCGGCGGCTTCTTCTGCTGACTTCTTCAACGACTCCAACTCCTGATGATACACGCGATAGAATTGGCTCTTAACCTGCTCTACCTGTTCCTTTACTTCGCTCACATTCTGCTCAAGCAGACCTTTCAGTTCCTCTACGAGGGCTTGCTTTTCGTTTTCCATAATCCCTAATGATTATTAAATCGCTAATTTGTTTTTATAAATCTTTGATAAAAAAGAAGAGCGGCATAAGGGAGTCGAACCCTCCTCCTCAGCTTGGGAAGCTGATGCACTACCGATGTGCTAATGCCGCGTCATTTCCGTAAAAACGCGGCAAAAATATGCCTTTTGACATACTCTGCAAATTTTTACACAAAAAAACTTTGCCATTTTCAGGTCTGAACCTACTTTTGTCAAAAGTTTTTGCAACATATTGATATGGTCAGTAATACACAAAGTAAATATATACGTAGTCTGAAACTGAAAAAGTTTCGCGACCAACACCGCTGCTTTATAGCCGAAGGCAAGAAATGTATAGAAGAACTCCGTCAAGCCTTCACTCCGCAATATCTCGTCGTTGGAGAACAGGCTCAACCACTGCAAGGTTTTGACCATATCCTAACAGCCACTGCCTCCGAAATGGCTCAACTCTCCTCGCTCACCACGCCTACCGACTACCTTGCAGTCTTCCATATACGTCAAGACATCTCTCCTCTTTATGACGAAGACCTTATTGTTGCCCTTGACGGAGTACAAGACCCCGGTAATCTCGGTACTATACTGCGCACTTGCGACTGGATGGGCATACGCCATATCATAGCCTCACGACAAACAGCCGACTGTTTCTCTCCAAAGGTCGTGCAAGCCACTATGGGAGCCTTGGCAAGAGTAACTATTGACTACACCGACCTGCCTTCTGCACTACATGACCTTAAACAACACCAATACACCATCTACGGCACTACACTCAAAGGCACAAATATATATACAGAGAAGTCTATAAAAACCGACAAAAAGAAAGTCATAGTAATGGGCAATGAGGGAAACGGCATAAGCGATAACGTACTGAACGAACTAAGCAAAGAGATACAGATTCCTTCCTTCGGTGTCATACACGTTGAGAGCCTTAATGTCAGTATTGCCACTGCCATCGTCCTGTCGGAAATAAGACGTATCGCCTTCAACCAATAAACACATAACTATGAAAATAGGCATTTACGGCGGGACGTTCAATCCTATTCACTACGGACATATAGGTCTTGCTCTCTACACTCTGCTTCACACCGACCTTGACCAACTATGGCTGATGGTAACACCCAATAACCCGCTTAAAGACGGCAGTATGCTGTCACGGAATGAGCAAGACAGGCTCGCAGCCGCCCGTCAAGCCATATCCCTTGTAACAAAGGAGCATAAAGAGGAATTAGGCAATAAAAGCCTGCTTGTTTCCGACTTTGAATTCACCTTACCACGACCGTCCTATACGGCACAAACACTCCGTGCTTTGCAGCAACAAATGCCTGATAACGAATACATCTTGGTTATCGGCGAGGACAACCTCAAAGCCTTTACTTTATGGCGCGAATGGGAATGGATTGCCACTAATTTCCGCATCATTGTCTATCCCCGACAAGAAACAGAAGTGCCTGTTAGTCACACTACAAAGACCGACAATATGAAGGAACGGGAATGTATAGATATGACAACGGCAAAACGAATAGACTATCTCAAAGACGCACCGCTTTTCCCCATCAGTTCCACCGAGTTAAGAAATAAAGCGGAAAAATTTGCATACCAATAAAAATGCACATACTTTTGCCGCCGTTTTTTTGGGTGGGCAGTAAGAGAGCCTGCCGAAAAGAGTAAAAAAAGAAAACTATAATAAGATTCAGATATGATAAGAACAACATTTAATCGTTTGCGTGAGGTGAAAGACAGTCTCCCGCACGGTAGTTCGGCTGTTATTGCCGACGAACTGGGAATAACAGCCGATGATGTAAGAGATTTCTTCAGTGGTACAGCGTCAGCCGATACAGGCTATCATTTGGAACCGGGACCGGATGGCGGTGTGGTGGTATTAGGTGATACACGCATTTTAGAGGTTGCTCTACGCATTGCTTGGGAAGCGAAAAACGCCTTATAATACAGCATCTTGCTTGTGATTATAAGCATTGAGGATAAGTATAAGTTAAATGATTAAGTACAAAGATGAATAAAAAACTTTGTTTTGCAGCCTTGTCACTGCTTTTTCTTCTTGGCGGCAACAATCTGTTTGCCCAAAATAGTTCCAATATCGAATTTCAATACGAAGCCGGTGCCGAATTAGTCAGTTCCTACTTGTGGCGCGGTCAGTATTTAGGGGGTCTGAGTTTCCAACCCGAAGCCTTGGTTGGTTTTGACGCAAGGGACAATGCCATACAGTTCCGTGCAGGTCTGTGGGCAAGCGTAGGTGCGTCCGACTGGAAATTTGAAAATAGTTTTCCCGCTATTCCCAATGTATTAACAGGCGAGAAAATAAAAGACCCGAGAAACACCTACTTCGTTCCTGAAATAGATGTTATCTTGTCAGTTACGGGTTATGGCGCAAGCGTGGGTTTCAACCACTATTACTATTGCGACGGCTCCAACTTCTTCTCTTGGCAGAACGCCAATGACGTAGTAAAAGACGACAACTACAGTTCCACCGAGTTCTGGTTTGGCTACAACTTCGACTATCTCTTTGGTCAGAGTGCTTACATCAACTGGTACACCACCATAGCCGGTCGCGACGTACTGCCGGAAACAGACCTTAAGAAAGTTGCCAACGGTCAATTCTTCCGCCGTGCTTTCTCCACCTATATCGAACTTGGATATGATTACACCTTTGAAGACCTTGGTCTAACTTTAGGTGCGCAAATAGGTATATCACCTTGGCGAAGCGATGAGATGTATTATAACGAGTCTTTCGATGTGGTTAATATCGCTCTTCGAGCCGATAAAGAATGGGATTTAGGTGTTTGCACGCTCGATCTCTTTGCAGTCGGCAGCCTCAACCCGGATGGACTGGACGACAAGAACGTCTTCATACCTAAGGCAGGTGACGATAAACGCTACCTACAAAAACTGAACGGCAGCATAGGGGTAGGCGTTTGGTTCTAACAAAAAAGAGATAACTATTTTTCGATGAACAGACGTAAACGACTGATAGCCCTGACTCTTATAGCATTGTCCATAGGTTTGCTCCTATGGAACAATGCTCGTAATGAGTCTTTCTTTCGCCACGACGGCTATGTCTTCGGTACCACCTACTCTATTCGTTATCAAGCCGAGAAAGAATATAAAGACAGTATATTGCTCTGTCTTAAAGAGGTGGATAATGCCCTGTCAATGTTCAACGAATACTCTACCCTCTCGCTTATCAATCGCAACCAATCGGTTGTTATTGACCCTGATTTTCTTACCGTCTTTACCCAAGCCTGCCAAGTGTCGGACCTTAGTAACGGAGCCTTTGATATGACCGTTGCTCCCTTGGTCAATGCGTGGGGGTTCGGCTTTGAGAACAAAGCAGATATGTCGCCTGCCAAAGTGGACTCACTGCTCGCTCTCGTGGGATATAAAAAAATAAGGTTGGAAGACGGCAATATAGTGAAAGACAACCCGGATATACGTCTTGATGCCAATGCCATAGCCAAAGGTTATGCTTGCGACAAAGTGGCACGGTTCTTGCAAAGGAAAGGCTGTACCAATATCCTTGTGGATATAGGTGGCGAGGTTGTTGCGCATGGCAGAAATGAAAAAGGCTCTCCTTGGGCTATCGGTATCAATAAGCCTATCGATGACACCACCGGTACCATACAAGAACTGCAAGACATCATACATACGGAAGACATAGCAATGGCAACGTCGGGCAACTATCGTAACTTCTACTATGAAGGCACGGAACGTCGCAGCCATACCATCGATCCGCGTACAGGCTACCCCGTCAACCATAACCTGCTGTCAGCCACCGTGGTGGCAAGCAGTTGTATGCGTGCAGATGCTTTGGCAACAGCCTGTATGGTGTTAGGCAGCCAAGAAGCACTGACGATGATAGAACAGACAGACGACGCTGCCTGCTATCTCATAGTAAGCGGAAAGGGCAATCAGAACAAGATTATCAAGTCGCATAAATGGAAAAAACTATTTCCTGACAGAAGTAAATGAAGAAAAGTTATGTCTTATTGTTGGTCATAGTCTGCTTTATGAGCGGTTGTGGCGAATATCAGAAAGTACTCAAGTCAAAAGACCCTGAGTATAAATACACTATGGCACTTCAATACTTCGAACAAGAGGACTACGTGAAAGCACAGACGCTGTTGGACGATGTGGCTCCCTACTATCGCGGTACTGAACGCTCGCAAGACGTAACCATTTACCTTGCACGCAGTTATATGGGACAGAAAAGTTACTCCTCCGCTGCCGAATACTACCAGTCGTACCTGCGCAACTACCCAAAAGGCAAGTACGCAATGGAATCGACCTTTCAGATAGGTCATTGCTACTATTTAGACTCACCCGATGCCAAACTTGACCAAGACATAACATACAGGTCCATAGAGGCTTTTGACCTCTTTATAGAGAACTATCCTGAGAGTTCGTACATACAACAAGCCTATAAAGAGCAAAACGAGATGTACGACAAATTAGCCTACAAAGAACTGCTTAATGCACAGTTATACTATAAGTTAGGCACATACTTGGGCAATAACTACCTCAGTTGTGAGATAACGGCTCGCAACGCTATGAAGAACTACCCCACCAATTCCTATCAAGAGGACTTCTCGTGGCTCATACTGCAAAGCAAATACCAACAGATGATCAATTCGGTGCAAGCCAAACAACAAGAGCGTGCACAAGACGCTGAAGACGAATACTATAACTTCGTTATGGAATACCCCGACTCCAAACATAAGAAAGAGGCGGACAAAATGAAAAACGAAATCAGTAAAATACTGAAATAACAACGTATAAAGACATTACTCTGAAACAACATACTGAATATAAATAAGACACAATACTATGGTAGATTACAAACAGACCAAGGCTCCCAAAACAACTATCACAAGGGACATGACTCAACTTACCGAGAAAGTAGGTAATGTATATGAAACAGTGGCTATTATCGGCAAACGCTCCAATCAGATTGCCACATCTCTCAAGCGCGAGTTGGACGCTAAGTTGCAGGACTTTTCTATGCCGCAGGATGCTATCGAAGAGACCTTTGAGAACCGCGAGCAGATTGAGATTTCACGTAGCTATGAACGTATGCCCAAACCGACACTCATTGCCACACAAGAGTTCATAGACGACCAGTTGGAATATAACCTCAACTCACG
>CAMVHW010000068.1 GCA_947167395.1 uncultured Bacteroidales bacterium | reverse complement strand
ATATACATTCATCATCGGGGTGGAAATATTAAGCGGTGAAATCTTCTTTGAATCGTTTTCCATCTCTTGGTGCAACGTTCCTGCGATGAGTTATGAGATAACCGGTGACGATAAAGACCAATATGAGGTTGCAGTGGTGAATAACGCAACAGAAGGCAAATACAACACCGCCACCTTCACGGTTACATACAAGCGCAATAAGGTGGGAGTACATAATGCGACCTTGGTTATTAGCGACGGTTACGGCAACTACAACAAGTCGGTGTCGCTAACAGGCACAACGGAGAAACTGCCGACCATAGAGGAGCAAGCGGAAGATTGGATATGTGATGGTGATATATACATCTATCACAATTATGAATACCTTGAAGCAGGCGAATACAGCATAGAGGCTGTCGGTGAAATACGTGATACGGTGTATGTACTTAATCTGACCGTTCGTGAGCCGTCCGCTTCGTCAGAGGAGATGACCATTACCTACGGAGAGGAAAAGGTATGGAACGAAATGGACTTGTCAAAGATGACCGTCGGTATACACGAGATAACGTACACAACAACTAATGCCGTCGGTTGCGACTCGGTGGTAACGCTCAACTTGACCGTAAATAAACAAGAAACATTGGAGGAGCGTTATCCCATAGCCATCTGTAAAGGCGATACATTCACGTTCCGCGAAGTGGAATACAAAGAAGAAGGCGTATACAGCATTGATGCCGTCGGCGAAACAAGAGATACTGCTTATGTGTTTGAGATTAGCGTACTTGAACCTTCCGCTTCGTCAGAGGAGATGACTATTACCTACGGAGAGGAGAAGGTATGGAACGAAATGGACTTGTCAGAGATGATTGTCGGTATACACGAGATGACGTACACAACAACCAATGCCGTTGGTTGCGACTCGGTGGTAACGCTCAACCTGACAGTGAATAAAATGGAAAACCTGGAAGTGCCGGTATTACTCTCTATATGCACAGGCGACTCGACCTATTATCGCGAGAAGAAATACACGAACGAAGACTTGACAGACGTGATTTTTGCCGAAGGCGAAACACGCGACACAATATACAATATCAGCATAGAGGTTCTGCCTACGTATATTATTGAAGATGTGCAGGAGAGATATACCGACGAAAAGTTGGTATGGGAAGAAAAAGTGTTCGAGGATTTGAGCGAAGGCACTTATTATGACACCGTATGGTTGAGTACGGCGGCAGGTTGCGACTCCATTCGCACCTTGGTATATACCGTTACCACTCGTCCCACCACATACGGGACATACGAGGCTGCTATCTGCGCAGGCGATTCAGTGGAAATAGAAGGACAGTGGTACAATGAGGCTATGGAAGCCATAGAGGTCCTGTCGTCTGCAAAGAACATCTATGGCGGCGACTCAATCATCACGCTTTCTGTTGTCGTTTATCCGGTGGATATGACCGATTTGTATGAAGACACATTGAGAGTGGGTGATGAGTTGGTTATAGAGGACTATACTTGGCAAGTATATAACGAACAAGAAGGTGTTTATGAGTCGGTTGAGCCCGGTACGTACACAATGACCACAACAGGTGAGGCTATGACTTTGTATAGTATAACGAAGAACGTATATGACTGCGACAGCACGGTGGTAAGACATATCATTGTGATTGAAAAAGAAGATGTTATAGAGACCGCATTGGACTTGCTCAACGCTGAGGTTGTTGCAGTGAAGGAGTTGCGTAACGGAGTTATATATATTCGTCGTGAAGAAGGTTTGTACAGCCTTGACGGTCGCAAAGTGGAGTAATGGTGAGGCTATAAACGGAAAAGCATATTTAAGTGGTTTAGCGGATTATACTAATTTACACTATGCTAATTGCAAAGAACCACAAAAAAGAATTACATTAGTGGAAATGTCCAAAAAAATGAGATTAGCGTCAAAGACTATTCATTACTAATATCCCGAGAGGATGAAAAGAGCAAAAAATATGAAAGATATGAAACAGATGAATATGAAAAATATATTTAATTGGATTTACGATAAAATGCTTGACGGAGAGATGAGCGGGAGAAGATCGAGAGAAGACCGAGCAATAAACTCTATCTATCGTCCCATAAGTGTGTTGAACGTGGTTCGTATGTCGCTCGTATGTCTTTTCACTATTCTTTTCAGCGGACAGGTGTGGGGGGCTTGGTCAGGTAGCGGACAAGGAACTCTCATAAATGGCACTTGGTATGTAGTATATCGGGATTCCTATGAAACACTTAATACAGTAGAAACGGGACCTAAAATAGATCTATTAGGACCGGGAGCAACGATGACATATACTGCAAAAAAAAGTTCATTAAGCTTTTCAGGATTTTATTACTCATATTCAACAAATGGCGGTTCAAGTTGGACAGATAATAGTCAAGACTTAACAACAAAAGACAAATCATATTCCGCAAGTTTATCTTCCAATGTGAATGCCATACGTTTTCTTACAAAAGCAGGTGCTACGTTAAAAAAATATGTGAGTAACATCCGTGTTACGATGGCGCAGTATATAGAAGCACCGTCATCTACATCTCTCAACTGCGGGACGGCTGATTATAAGGCGAGTGCGACCAACAATAGTTTTACCATAGCGTGGTGTAATGTGCCTGCAATGACTTATAAAATTACAGGTACTGACGCAGACCTATTCAGCGTATCCATAAGCAACAACTCAGAAGTCGGCAAATACAATACCGCCACATTCACAGTTACTTGTAATCACTCCACTCGTGCGGACAATCACTCTGCCACACTGACTGTAAAAGACACATACGGCAGTTATTCACAGACTATCACTTTGACTGCCTCTACTACCAAAGGCACCCCCACTATCGACTGCTCAAAGGTATCGGCTTCGCGCTTGACCTATGGTCAGAAACTGTCTGCTTCCACAATCACCGGTCCTGATGCGACATACAAAGGCAGCAGTTATGCCGGCACATACACTTGGACCCGCATCGATGCTTCCACACACACCGCTCTCGGCTGCACCAACTACAGCGTTACTTTCACCCCGACCAACACCAACCTCAATAGCGTTACCTGCACTGCCGTGCAAGTGCCTATAACCAAAGTGGCACAGACCATCACTTGGAACCCTGCCACTCTCTATTATGTTGATCAAAACGCTACGCTCAATGGCACGACATCGGGACACGATGCTGCAGTCTATTACACCAGCAGCGACGAGTCCATAGCCACCGTTAGCGGCAACACCGTTGTGATGCACAAAGCAGGCGATGTAACCATCACGGCTCACGCTGATGCCACCTGCAACTACAACGCCGCAGCCACAGTCAGTCATACTTTTCAATTCCGTCATCGCCCTGTTATTCAGTGGCATAAGACAGGTGAGAACGACCATATCTATGCAGGTGATACGCTCGTTAGAATAGCATACGCCACCTACGGAGGCAACACCTTCAACCTGCCGTTTGTCTATTCCACTTCCTCGGAAACGAATGTTATCCCCAATAGCACACGCGACTCACTCTTCGTCAATAAGCAACTGACGCAGAACATCAGTTGCACCATAACTGCCGATTTTGCAGGCAACGACACATATTGCGCCGTAAGCGGTTCGCACACTTATAACATCGAGCCGAAAGTAACGCCTCGCTTTATGCTTAACGGCGAGGACTTGCCTCTGACACCTGTGCAGACACTGAAACTGCTGATTGGCGAACAAGCCTCTATGGCTTTTGAAGGGACGGACGAGAGCAACAACCGCTTCATCTACCCGCAGACACCTTCGTATATATCTTACTCGCACAACAGCAGCACACATAGTGGCACGATAACAGGTACAGCCTTCGGCGACGAGGTGATACAGTTCTCGCAAACCGGCACTGCCACTATCTTCGAGCATACCCGCAGCATACACGTCTATGTAAGCAAACATACGGTAACACTCTCTTCGTGGTTGGACGGACTGACCTGCTATGTAGAGGACTCGGTAACAACAGAGGATGCCTATTCGGTGAACGCTCCGGCAGAGGGTGAACCTGCACAGAACGCCGTCATCATCACTTCCGACAACGAGAACGTGGTGCGTTTCACCAAAGGCAAATGGCGTGCCGTAGGTGCCGGAACAGCCACGCTCAACATACGCCAAGCCAACAACGACTACTGGACAGGCGACACCATAACAGCCACACTGACAGTAAAAAAACATACTCCTGAGATAACGTGGAACCTCAACTCCTCTTATCCGTGGGGAGCACAAGTGAACGAGCCTGTCGTATCTTCCAACACCGAACTGCCATTCACCGTTGTTTCTTCCGACCCGAGCAAAGCCAACTATGTGGACGGTAGGATAGAAGTGTATAACAACAGCGGCAGCGTAACCTTCACTCTCACACAGGCTGGCAATACGAAATGGAATGACGCGTCAAGCAACCTGACAAAGACTATCACCGTCTATCAGCCGCAGAACCACGTGCCGTTCACCGCTTCAAGCAGCAATTATAGCAATTATCTTATTACAAACTCAAGCAACACCTCTTGGGACAGCAACGGCTTTAAGACAGGAGATGGCGGTTGGGATGATGACGAAGGTTACATAATATTGAGTTTTACCGGTATAGCCAAATACTTATCATTAGACAAACATTTGGAAACATCTTTGGGACTACTGCCGATAGGGTCAAAAGCCATCGTATATGAGAGTGCAGACTACAATAATTGGAACGAGGTATGGCGAAATGAGCAAAAAGAAAGTAATGTCAATAGTGGCAATATCCCATTAAGTCCTTCAACTCGCTATTTGAAATTTTACTATGATGGTTCAATATATTGCCACTTCAACAATATCACCGTCACCGAGCGCAAGGAGATAGTGCCTAAGGCAGCAAGTATAGACTTCGGCAGCGGATATATAGGCAATAACCCGACCGAGCGGACTGTGGACATAGACTGGTACAATGTCAAGACCTGCACTGTTGCTATCAGCGGCACCAACGCCAACTGCTTTGCCTTGGCAGACGGCAGCGAGAGCATAGCCTCGTCCATAGACAACTACAGCACAGCCACCATCACCGTCAAACACCTGCACGAGACAGCAGGCAACCACACCGCTACGCTGACTATCACCAGTGCAGACGGCAAGAGCGCAACAGTAACACTGAACGGCACTACCAACAAAGCCATACAGGAAATCATCTGGCGTGAGGACATCACTCCTCTACCCTTGGAAGAACTATACACAGGTGCGGCATACGCCACTTCAGGACTGCCTGTAACCCTCACCGCCGAAGACCCGACCAAACTGCAAGTGAGCAACGGCGACCAAGTAACAGGTATAGGTGTAGGCACGACACGCCTCTTCGCTACGCAAGCAGGAAACACCAAATGGGAGGCTGTGAACGAGACCATCACCGTGGAGGTAACCAACCTGCGCGTGCAACACATAGTATGGAACGACCCTCTGTCGAACATCAAGCGCGAGGAAGGGCAGACCGTAACCAAGACCCTCAACGCCTATTCGGACGCAGACTCATCGCTGCCTATCACTTACGAACTTGACGCAGCAGCAAGCAGTTTCGCTTCTGTCAGCGGTAACACTCTGACAATCACAGGTTGGGGCACGGGTTACATAACCGCCCGCCAAGCCGGTACGGCAGAATATGTGGAAGTGAGAGCCAAGCGCACACTCGTCAGCCGCAACCCCGCAGCAGGCTGCAACCCGTTCGTATTAGATATGCAAGACAAGAAGACACTACACACCATCGACTCAGAGGAGTTTAGCCTGAGCGGCGAACCGGCACAGTTGACTTTTGACGCTAAAATAAGCGCGTCTATCGCTATCAACGGTCTGTGGATAGACGAGTATTACAACGGAGGTTGGCACCAAGTGAAGTACATCAAACAGGGCGATATGAGCACCGATTATCAGTCATACGGACCGTTTGGTCTTAACCGCAACTCAACAAAAATCAAATTCTATACAGAGACAGGAACAACCCTGACACGCACATTCAATAACGTACAAGTAACGCTTGCCAAGTACCTCGAATTGGCTGCCAACGATATGAACTTCTCGGCAGTGGAGTACGGACAAGTAGTTGACCAACAGTTCACTATCAACTACTCGAACATCACCGGCGCGTTAGATGTGGAACTTGCCAATCCGAGCGATAACCTTGAGGTTCGCACGCTCACCGTGGGAGAAGACTGCGGCGACCATAAGAAGAATGCTGTTATAAAGATTCGCTGCAAGGGCATCAACGTCGGCACGGAGAGCAACACCATCGTCATCTCCAACCGCGACCAACGCCTCGAAGTGCCTGTAACCGTAACAGTCATACCTGCCACGCAACAGATAACGTGGGATGTCGTTTCGCCTGTGGCTACCAATACCACCGACAATGTGCAACTCATAGCCACTGCCACGAGCGAGTTGCCCGTCGTCTTCACCTCGGCAGACAACAGCATAGCCAAACCGTATCAGAAAGGCGACGGTACATGGTGGCTCGACATAAAGAAAGCAGGTGATGTAACCCTTATCGCCACCCAAGCAGGCGACACACATTTCAGCAGCACCTCCACCAACCGCGTTTACGCAATAAGCAAAGTAACACCTACTATCGTTACTCTGCCTACCGCCGACGAGACCATACTGCCTGCCACATTAAGCAGTCTGAACCTAACAGGCGGAGCGGCTGAATACAACGGCAACAAAGTGGAAGGAACTTTTAGTTGGCAAGCCCCGACTACTGATATAGAGCGAGTTAATGAGGGTTATACAGCAGTGTTTACTCCTGATAACACCGATTGGTACAACTCAACCACGGCCATTGTACCCGTTACCGTGTTGAAGACCCCGCAAACTATCACTTGGAACTTCACGGAAACGACTATGCTCTGCAATGCCGACTATATGTTCGATGCCACCGCGAGCAGCGGACTGACGGTTGAGTATCGCACCTCGGATGCCACCATTGCCTACGTGGACGCTTCCAACCGTCTGCGTATAGTCAAGGGCGGCGAAGTAACTATAACAGCCGTACAAGAAGGCAATGAGACCTATGCTTATGCCGAACTGAGCAAGGCACTGACCATCAACCGTTTTACGCCGGTTATAGTGGAGATGCCGACAGCCGAGTCTATGCTCATTGGTCGTCTGCTGTCGGACGCTTCGCTTGCAGGCGGCCGAGTGGAATTAGACGGCGTTATGGTGGAAGGCAGTTTCGCTTGGGAGAACGGCAACACACAACAAGAGTTAGTGGCAGGAACGTTCCCGCGTTCATTGGTCTTCACCCCTGCC
>CAMVHW010000067.1 GCA_947167395.1 uncultured Bacteroidales bacterium | reverse complement strand
GTCGGTGAATATACCGGGATACTGACGCATCAGTTTCTGTAATAGTTGCTTCTGCTCGGAGGTCAATACGTATTCGCTCAGTTCTCTTGTGTTTATATTGATTTGTACTCGTGCTTGTGTTTCGTGTTCAGCCTCAAAACGTATCAGGCCCGCCATATCCAAGAGTTGTAGAGCCGAATAGGTGGGCAAAACAGGCAAGTGCATCACACGGCATAGGTCATCCACGTGCAGTGTAAAAGCGTGTCCCTGACCACTGCCTACGCCTATAACAAAGTAGTCGCACATCTTATTATACACATCTGTCACTGCCTCTCTCGCCGGAAAATGGTCATATACGCGTTTCTTTACTTTGGCTTTGTCCTCAGGCGAGTATAATAGCACCGCGTATGCCGTTTGTCCGTCCCTGCCTGCTCGTCCTGCCTCTTGGAAATAGGCTTCCGGACTATCCGGCAAGTCGTAATGAATAACCACTCTTACGTCCGGCTTGTCTATGCCCATACCGAAAGCATTGGTGCAGACCATAGTTGTTTGGCTCTGTTGCCACTCTTGTTGACGTTGGTTGCGTTCGTAGGACGACATACCGGCGTGGTAGTAGGACGCGCCTATGGCTTCGGCTATCTCATGACAACGCTTACGATTGCGTACATATACAATAGCAGAACCCTTAACATTCGTGAGGATATGCTTTACTTGTTCCATTTTGGTCATTAGCAGCGGATTCTCGTTTTGGCTCGGTCTGTCGCTGAGGCAATAGCGAACCACATAGCGCAGGTTATCTCTGGCAAACGATTGAACGATGGCATTAGGTTCGGCAAAATGCAGTTGCTGTTGTATGTCTTTCGCCACTTCGGGAGTGGCGGTGGCTGTGAGTGCCAATATGGGAACATGACCTATTTTCTTTTCCACCAAGTCCCTCAACTCGCCTATACGCAGATAGGACGGACGAAAATCATATCCCCACTGACTGATACAATGGGCTTCGTCAACGGCTATCAATTTAATAGGCAAGTAGGTCAACCTTTGGCGAAAACTCTCGCTCTCCAATCGCTCCGGCGAGACATAGAGAAAACGAAATGGACCGAACTGACAGTTATCCAACACAATCTGTTGCTCGCGATGGGGCATACCCGTATAGATGGCTGCTGCTCGTATCTGACGTTGCAATAAATGCTCCACCTGATCTTTCATAAGTGCAATCAACGGAGTAACCACCAAACACAACACACCTTCATCTTTCATATCCGACGCAATGGTGAGGGTAGGTATCTGAAAGCATAAACTCTTGCCGCCTCCTGTGGGCATAAGAGCAAGAGTGTCCTTACCCGCAAGAACCGACTGAATAATCTGCTCCTGCATAGGTCTGAAAGAAGTGTAGCCGAAATATGAACGAAGAATATCTAAGGGTGTCATAACCGTATCAAGAACGGCAAAAATAGATAAGCCGATGTATGTGGTCAAGAAAAATGAAACCGAAAGAACTGTTAAATAGTTAAATAGAAAAAAATGTAATCTCTTGTTTGCATTTTGGTATATATGCCTTATCTTTGCAGGCTGAAAAAATAAAGTTTCTTCTATGCTTGAAAGTTTCTACTCAACTCACGATTACTTAATCTCCCACGTTGATATGTCTGTTCATCGTCGTTTGAGCGATGAGATAGATTGGTCTGACCGCTTGATAGCCATAGTGGGAGGTAGAGGTGTTGGTAAGACCGACTTGTTGCTGCGTTATGCCAATGAGCAACACAGGCTGCATCCGGAGAGAAAAAAAGAAATCCTCTATGTGGATTTTAATAACTTCTACTTTACCGAGCATACGTTATATCAGTTTGCTGAGGAGTTTGTGGCTCAAGGCGGACGTATGTTGTTGCTTGACCAGTTGTTTAAGAACCCTAACTGGTCCAAAGAGTTGAGAGACTGTTACTTCCATTTTACTTCCTTGCAGATTGTGTTTGTCGCCTCACCCTTGATGCGCCTGCTCACTCCGCCTTCGGAAATAGCGCATATAGTCAAGGTATATAACCTGCGTGGTTATTCTTTGCGCGAATATATCAATTTGCAGAAAGGTGCGGATATAGAGTTGAAGTCTTATTCGTTTGATGATATACTATCCCATCACGAGCAGATAGCCAAGGAGGTGCTCTCCCATGTCAGACCGCTCACCTACTTACAAGAGTATATGCGTCGCGGCTACTACCCTTATCGTGAGGTCAATCGCGATTTCTCGGAAACGCTGCTCAAGACGATGAATATGTCGTTAGAGGTGGATATTCTCCTTAATAAACAGATAGAAGTAGCTTATTTGGCACGTATCCGTCAGTTGCTTTACTGCTTGCTTGAAGAAGTGCCTTGCGGACTTAATGTGTCCGACCTTGCTACGCGTATTGACACCTCGCGTGCGACGGTTATGAACTATATTAAGTTTCTTAAAGACGCACGTATGATTAAATTGCTGGACAAGGATGGTAAGAATTTTCCGATGAAGCCCACTCGCGTCTATATGCAGAATACCAATCTGTGTTATGCTTTGCCTACTCGTCAGATGAGTGACCAAGACATAGCGGAAACGTTCTTATATACTTCCCTGCACGGCTCTGAAAAAATCAATGCTGACGAGAATGCCAAATTCTTGATAAACAGGAAAGTGAAGATGGATGTCTATACCACTACTCCCAAGCGCGACATATTCCGTTTCAGTGCGGTGGCTGATATGGAGATAGGTAAAGACAAACTTATTCCTTTGTGGCTGTTCGGCTTCTTGTATTAAGTCTTCTCAGATTGATACGATAACTTATTTGTGCGTCCGTCAGTTGGTTCTTGGCTGCGGACAGCAAAGTCTGTGCTTCCAATAGTTCGGCTATTGTCTGCAAGCCGTTCTCGTATGCTAATAGAGCGATGCGGTAGTTCTCTTGGGCTGTCGCAACCGACCGTTGGTGCTGCTCGATAAGCAAACGCGACTCTTCCACCGCCGTAAGGTCTTGTATAGATTGCAGTTGCAACTGCTCGTTATAGTCCTGCTGCTGCCATTGCGCATTCTCGATGTTCCTGTTATGCTCTCTTATCTTATGCGAAGTCTCCCACCACGCAGTTAGCGGCACTTGTACTGCCACGCTCACCACTCCGTTGTGCGAATGGCGATCAAGCACGGCGTTAGTGTAATAATATGACGCACCGGCAACCACCTTCGGTAACGCATCTGCCAACGCCATACGTTTTTGCAGTTGCTCGGCACGCACATTGAGCGAAAGCAATTGTTGCTCAGGACGAACATAAGAAGTGTCGGTAATGCTGAACCAACTGACTGAATCGAGGGCTTGCATAGTGTCGGTCAGCACGATACTGTCAGAATAGTCTATACCTACGCTCTGACACAGAGCCATTGTTGCTAATCTTATGCCGTTACTTAGTTGCAGTTTTTGTGTGTTAGTTTCGTCCATTTTGAGTTGAACACGCAATAGGTCGTTATTCATAACCAGTCCTGCCTCTACGGCGGTATTAACCGTCTGATAGAGTGTGTCTAACAGACTTTGCATATCGTTGAGTGTCTGTTGCTTCTCTTTTAGCGAAACGCACAACCAATAACTTTCTTCCACTTGCAACAACTTATCTCTTTCCGCCATCTGTTGCTGCAATTCGGCTGCCTCCACTCCTATTTGTGCCAGCTTGTTGCCTGCCACAATCTTTCCGCCCATATAGATAGGCTGCACCGCCATTGCACTTGCCATAACGCCGTATTGATTGACTATACTATAAGGATTGGTCAAGCCAAGTGTACTGCCGTAGGTCTGATATATGGTGTTGAGTATATCTCTTGCTCCGGCATTGCCCGCATCGTCTATTCCTATCTGCAACAGAGGATTAAGACCTGCATAGCAGAAGGCTGACAGACCGACTTGCGGGAAATACTTGGTCAATGCCTGCTGCTTAACCTCTTTGGCTTTCTCTATGTTGTTACGTGCTTGACGGAGTGAGTAGTTATTGCGTTTGGCTAAACTAAGGCACGTGTCCAACGACAACTGCTGCGAATAAGCAGAGTAGGGGAGCAGTAATGTATAAAAAATCAGTATGTATATTCTTTTTCGTTTCATTGAGCAATTGTCGGAAGTAATTGTTTGTCTTCGTGCTTATACGCCAGCCAGTACATCACGGGCAGTGCGGTAATGGCAAGCGGCAGGGTGAATATGGTGCCGAAGCATATCACCACGCCCATAGGCATCCATAGCGATGTATGTGCCACTATCATTGGTATGACACCGAGTGCGGTGGTTGCCGAAGTGAGGAAAACGGGTCGCATACGTCGTATGCCCGCATCGAAAGCCGCTTGACGTACCGTTATATCGTTTTGCTTGCGCAACTGCTCCGCATATTCGTACATCATAATGGCGTTCCTTACTATGATACCTATCAAACTGACAACACCTAATACGGCTGTAATGGAGAAGTCAAGACCGAAGATATACAGTCCGAGGAAAGCACCGAAGATACATAGTATGGACGCGGAGAGGGTGAGCAACGAGAGGGAAATCTTTTCAAAGTGATAAAGCAGCACAAAGAACATAACTAACAGGGCTGCTATGACGCTCAATATGATTTGAGGCATCGTTTCCTTGTTGGCGACGTTCAGTCCTCCGTATTCAATCCTTACGCCTTGCGGCAGGTCTGCAAGATTATGCCTTATCCATTTTTCTATTACCTTTTGTGCTTGCGGTTGTGATATACCTTCGTTGAGGTCAGCACCTATGGTTATGGTGCGTACGCTATTGCGTCTGCCTATCTCTGCGTGGTGCCACGACGGACTTATATCTGCCACTTGCGACAGTGTTACCCATACGCCCGGAGTGATAGTCGGTACAAGCAAATCGCCTAACGACGAATAGTCTATCGAGTCCGTATCGGCAGCATAAAGCATTACGGGGATGGCATAGTCTTTTTCCCATACTGTGGTCAGTTGCTGTCCGCTGAATACGGAAGACAGATATACGGACAACATACTTTGGGTTATGCCAAGTCGTTCAGCCTCGTCCTCCTTCAAGGTAATCTTAACCTGCTCTTTGTATTGGTCATAATTGGAGTGTACCCACCTGAGTTCGGGCATTTGGGACATATAGTCCTGTATTTGCTCCGCTATCGGTTCCATCTGCTCAAACTCATCTGCTTTCACATACACTTCTATGGGATTGGCAACGGCTTGATAGTCCATCTGCTTAAAGCGGATATAAGCGTTGGGAAACATATTCTCATATTTGGGTGTGTATTCCTTCAGTATCTGTTCCGTTGCTTTCTCCGAAACGGTATTGACTATATACTGTGCGTATTCTTTACAAGGCAGTTGTGGGGAGTAGGTTGCGTGAAAACGTGGTGAAGACTGACCTATAAACGACGTAACGCTCTTTACTCTGTCGTCTGCTATCAATACCTTTGCTATCGAGTCGCTTATGACTGACGTTTCGGCTATCGAACTGCCTTCTCTTAAGTGTATCTCCACCGCAAAACAGTTGCGTTCAGCCTTCGGCATAAGTTGTACATTAAGGCGAGTAAAGAGAAAAACTCCTAACCCGACAAGTGATATAACACACAACATCAATGTCTTAGGGTTGTGGAAACACCATCTCAACGTCTTTTCGTATATGTTCTCCAAGGCAACGAACAACTTGTTTTGCATTCGCTCGAAGAAGGTCTGCTTTTCCTGCTTGCCTTTGATAAACTGTGTTGCCAAATACGGAGTAATGTAGGTGGCATAGAGTATGCTGGTGCCTAACGCAAAGAATATGGTCCACGGAAACAGTTGAACGAATTCGCCAAGCGGTCCATTGATAATCTTCGTCATAGGGAAGAACATACCCGAAATGGAGAGCGTGGCAACCAGCATTGGCATAAACAACTCTTTCGTGTTAGCCGTAGCAGCGTACCACGGGTCTTTGCCTTGTTTGAGAGTATTGGTGTAGCCGTCCACCACTATCACCGCATCGTCCACAATCATTCCTAACACCACTATCAATGCCGCCAAGGTTACCGTGTTGAGTTCAATGCCGGTCAGATACATTAAGCCAAAGGTGATGATAGCGCATACAGGTACTCCCAAACCTGCTACAATAGCCGTCTTCAATGGGAAGAGAACCAGCATAACCATTATAACCACAATCACACTGAATAGCACATCTCTGAGGAACGACATCACGCTCTTGTTCACCACCTTTGGTTGGTCGGTAATGCGGTGCTGCTTAACATCGGGAGGCAATACGCTGCTCACCTCCGATAATGCCTTATCCACCTTCTTGCCGAACTCAACAATGTTGTTACCGGGCAACATCTCCATACTGATAATGACGCAGTTGGAGGTCTGGTCACCTTCGTAGTGATTGACACGCTTGGTGTTCTTGGGATAACGGCGAGTGATTGTGGCTATGTCTTTCAGACGCAATATGCTGCCGTCAATGGGATTGGTATATACTACCTGCTCACCTATCTCATACTCAGTGAGATATGGTACTTCCACCTGAATGGTGGCAAAGTTGGCATTCTTGCCCAAAGACGAATTGACTATGCGAAACCCCTGCAAAGCCAAGTCGGCAAACAATGTCTTACTATCTATGCCATAACGAGAAAGCATATTGAGGTCAATCTCAACTGCTATCTCCTCTGATTGCTGACCCATAACTTTCAGTTTGCCCATCTCCGGAATGGTACGCAAGTATGAGCATATCTGCTTGCTGTATGCTTCCAACTCGCGTGGCGAGCGTTCGTCGCTTTCTATGGCAAGCAATACAGATGAGGTCGCTCCAAAATCGTCTATCACAACCACTTGCAATACTCCTTGGGGCAGCGATGTGGTCTTAAACAGGCTGATACCGTCCCTTATTTTGGACCATACCTCGTCCTTGTCTTCCACCGACAGATTGAGCATTGCGTATATATACACTATGCCGTCTTTGGTTACGGAATAGGTCTTTTCTTTGTCTATCTCTTCGTATGAGAAAAGAAAATTCTCCAAGGGGGCGGTTACCTGTTGTTCCACCTCTTGTGTGGTCGCTCCCGGATAGATAGCAGCCACTACGCCTTGTCTGATAGTGAATTGCGGAAACTCGTCTTTGTTGAGTTGAGGCAGGCTCCACATTCCGAAACCTACCAGCATAAGCATAAGGAAAATGATTATCCTATGATTGCGCATTGCCGCCTCAATATGGTCACTCTTGCTCATAAAGTGCTAATCTTGGCGTTGTTGTATAGTTTCTGAAAACCTTCCACGACTACTATGTCGCCTTTGTTCAAGCCCTTACCCACAAGCACGGCGTTCTTGGCATACTCCACCTCGCTTATCTCTCGTCTGTGAGCCTCGCCGTTCTCTACTACCCATAGA
>CAMVHW010000066.1 GCA_947167395.1 uncultured Bacteroidales bacterium | reverse complement strand
CGAGCCGACGAGCCGATGCGAGGCGAAGCACGGTTGTTTCTACCGGAGGAGTTGATGTGGTACTTGGAGAATGCAACGTATAAAAATGGTGCGAAAGTGGTCGAAAAATCAAATATAGGACACTTCGTAATAGAAAAACCCCGATGGTGGGAGAGTGTGTGGTTGTATTTAGTAATGTTTACCTTGCTTATGACTTGCTTAAGCATATATGACCGTCGTAGAGGCAAACTGACCTTTGCTGTTGATATAGTGTTAGGGGTGGTATATATAATTTTACTTGCAATAGTTATCTTCCTTACTTATTTCTCCATTCATCCTTTGGTGGGTTGGAACTGGCGACTCTTGGTTGTGCCCGCTATTCATCTATGTACAAGACTTATATACATATTACGCTGACTCTATTGTTGCTACCAATATCAATAGTGGCACAGTCCTCCCCTCGTTTGACTGTGCTGATTGCCGTTGACGGACTGAATAAGGACAATATGGAATTGTTGCAGCCTTTTTGGCAAGCAGGCGGCTTGCGTACGCTGCAAGAAGAGGCAGACAAGGCATATATATCATATCCTTTTGACGTAAAAGGCGGCAACGAGACTTTGGCCACTCTTATAACCGGTAGTATGCCTTCGCAACACGGATTATGGTATGACCAATTCTTCAAACGAGAAGACAGAGAAGTGCATAGTTTCTTTGAAGACAAGGACGAGACGGGGATAGGCACTGCATCGTCTTATTCTCTGCGTCGAATGCCGGTGCCTACTCTAACCGACTTGTTCCGAGTCAAATACGGTAAGCGAGCCAAAGTGTATGCCGTAGGTCAGCAAGCAGCAAGCACAATGCTTTTGGCTGGTCATAGTGCTGATGCTTGCTGTTGGTTGGATAAAGAAACCCATCGCTGGGTAACAACATCGTACTATGCCAACGGATTACCCTCTGCTGCTGATGAGGAAAACATCAGCGGCAGAATAGATGAGATGTGTCATAGCGTATGGCAGCCTAAAATGAACCCCTCGTCCTACCTCAAGCCTTCGGAGCAGGAAATGAGACAAGGCTTCTACTATACCACAGGAGATGTACTACATACATCTCCTAAAATCAATTCATTAGTCATTGATATGGCTCTACGTTTGCAGCAAAGCGAGCAGTTAGGCACAGACGGCATACCCGATATGCTGCTGCTCAACTTGACCACACTCAGTCCGCAAACCGTCTCGGACCAAATAGAAACAGCCGAACAAGAAGAGATGTATATTACTCTTAATCAATACCTCGGCTTTTTCTTACAACAGATGGAAGAACGCATTGGCAAAGACAACCTGCAAGTTGTTGTGGTGGGCTTACCCAAGAAAGGTCAATCAACAGCCCTTTTGCAACAGATGGGATTGACTTATAAACCTTTTGTTCTCGGTCGTGCTGCTGCACTGACCTCTGTCTATCTGATGGCTCTATATGGACACGAACGATGGTTGGACGGCTATTGGGGCAATGCCATATTCCTCAATCGCACACTCATAGAGCAAAAGCAAATGGACTTGCATACATTACAACAGCAAGTGGCTGATTTCCTTATGGATTTTGAGGGAGTGCAAGTGGCATATCCCCGCAACGAAGCCCTTTTGGTAAGCGATATAACCAATAAATATGCCAAGCACTATATAGGCGATGTGATGTTTAACCTTCAGCCTTCGTGGTTGCTCTGTCAAGAAGAAAACGAGGTGTTGGACAATGTGTCGGACACTCAACCCACTTCACTGATAATGTGGTATGTACCTAATAACAACACCAAAAAAGAGTACCTGCGGCAAGGTATAGTACCTGCCACCGACTTTATGACTATTCTATTAAATCAATTATAATTATGCTTTTTTACGAACTAAAAATCAGTTATCAACGCCAAACAGGCGAGAGTACGCCCAACAATGTAAAAGAAACATATTTAGTGGAAGGACTGACGTGTGCCGATGTGGAAAATCGTTTATTAGACGAACTGCGTCCGTATATGTTCGGTGAGACAGAAGTTCCCAGTTGCAAGAAAGTGCAGTTGTATGATATCATACCCTCCGCAGAAGGCGACAAATGGTTTAAGAGCCGTGTGGAGATGATTACCGTGGAAGAAAGCGGGAAGGAGAAACGCAAAGCCGTGTCTATACTTGTGGAGGCTGCCACAATCTCCGACGCAATGAAAACCCTGACGGAGAAACTGAATAACGTTGATTGTGAGATTGTTTCTATCACTCGCTCACCTATTTTGGATGTCCTTCGCGCAGTAGGCTAATCTTAAAGTATTTAGCGTTTTGACACCTGTTCAACAACATATTCACTCCATTCGACAGACCCTGCCCAAGGGTGTTGACTTATTGTGCGTCAGCAAGTTTCAGTCGATAGAAGCCATACGGGAAGCATACGACCTCGGCGAAAGAGATTTCGGAGAGAGCCGAGTGCAAGAACTGCTCGTTAAGCAACAGGCTCTGCCCAAAGATATTCGCTGGCACTTTATCGGGCATTTGCAGACCAATAAAGTAAAGCAGATTGTGCCTTTCGTTCATCTTATTCATAGTGTGGACAGCCTGCACCTATTGGAATGTATCAATAAAGAAGCAATGCGTATAGGTCGTAAGGTTAATGTGCTAATGGAAATGCATATAGCCCAAGAAGAGACCAAAACCGGCTTTGCGCCTGACGAACTGCCGACTGACTTAGACGCTTATCCCTTTGTTCAACTATGCGGCGTTATGGGTATGGCTACCAATACCGACGATGAAGAAGAGATACGACGCTGTTTCCGAGAAATAGCCGGTGCTGCCAAACGTATGCCCATAGAGAATCCCATAGTGTCAATGGGTATGTCTGAAGACTATCAGTTGGCTATCGAGGAGGGCTCGACTATGGTTCGCATAGGCTCCTCTATCTT
This sequence comes from uncultured Bacteroidales bacterium, assembly GCA_947167395.1. Classification (GTDB taxonomy): domain Bacteria; phylum Bacteroidota; class Bacteroidia; order Bacteroidales; family Paludibacteraceae; genus Colicola. Next base: position 4,502 of record CAMVHW010000066.1, on the reverse strand, counting down.
TGGCGACAGACATCCTCAACCGACTAATAACCTGTTGCTCACAACACTGCTGATTCTGCTTACGTTTGCCTCATCGCTCTCGGCTCGCACAACGCGTATATATGGCTATGTGCTTGACAAAGACAACGTAGGACTGGAATTGGTTAATGTCTATCTTGACGACGGACTGACCGGCACCTCTACCAATCGCAACGGATACTATTCGCTTACTATTCCCTTAGAGGATACCGTGTGGCTTAACTTTTCTTTTCTCGGCTATACCACTATACGACAACAGATATACACGGAAAAAGATGTTATCAATGTCAATGTGGTAATGACCGAAGAGAGTAATGCAATAGCCGACATCGAAGTGCGTGGCGTTAAGCGACAGCAGGATATGATGGAGAGCGGTTCAACAGAGATTATGCACCTTATGCCGGATGCCACAGGAGGCTCTATCGAGAGTCTCCTAATTACTTTTTCGGGTGTCAATCAAAATAACGAATTGAGTACACAATATAATGTTCGCGGAGGTAGTTTCGACGAGAACTCGGTGTATGTCAACGGAATGGAGGTTCATCGCCCTCTGCTCATTCGCAGCGGACAACAAGAAGGACTGAGTTTCGTCAATCCCGATATGGTGGAAACCGTCAATTTCTCTGCGGGAGGATTCAGTGCCGAATACGGCGATAAGATGTCCAGCGTTTTGGATATAACCTACAAACGCCCCACTCGATTAGAGTCATCAGTCAGCGTCAGTCTGTTGGGAGCCAACGCCTATTTAGGTTGGGGAGACAGCATACGCAGCCAAATGCACGGCATACGCTACAAGACAAGCAAATATATGCTCGGAGCACTACCCACTGCCGGCAATTATCAGCCTAATTTCGTTGACTATCAAACCCAAATGACACGCTCCCTGCCCCAACAATGGCAACTGTCTTTTTTAGGCAATTTCTCACTCAATAACTACGTCTTTCAGCCTGACAAAGAAAGTGAAGGCTTTGGTACATATACACATATAGTCAATAAGACCATTTATTACGAAGGACAGGAAAAAGACCGGTTCTCAACCATCTTCGCTGCTCTCAACGCCAATAAAAAATATACATTATCCGATTCATACATCGATATCGGCTTCTCCCTTAACGGCTTTTATACTCGCGAACAGGAAACATACGACATCTTAGGCGAATATATCTTGTCCGACAATGAAGTGGGTATGATAGGTACAGGCACTAACCACGAACACGCTCGTAACCGTTTGCAGGCAGGTATAGTAACCTTATCCCATAAAGGCAAATGGGTAAAAGACAACAATACTCTTTCGTGGGGCTTGCAGGCACAAACCGAAATGATTTACGACCAAATAAGCGAATGGGAATGGCGCGACTCGGCAGGATACAGTATGCCCAACGACAATATGTCGATGCAACTGTTCTACACCCTGAAAGGAGATAATAGTATGCAGTCGGCTCGCTTGGAAACATACTTGCAAGACGCATATAAGTGGAACACCGAACTCGGTTCGGTTATCCTGACAGGCGGCGTAAGACTTAACTGGTGGAACTACACCAACGAAGTGTTGGTGTCGCCTCGTGCTAATGTAGTGTGGTTCACCGGTCAGAACCGCGACCTCGCTCTCCGATTTGGTACAGGACTCTATTACCAAGCACCTTTCTACAAAGAGTTGAGGGACACGCTGACCACCAACGGCGTTACTCGTATCGTACTCAATAACCACCTCAAAGCACAACGCTCCACGCAAGCCGTCCTCGGACTGGACTACTACTTCCGTGCATGGGGCAGACCCTTTAAGTTCACTACTGAACTCTATGCCAAGTACATAGACAATATGGTCAGTTATTCGGTGGAGAATGTACGTGTGCGCTATTCGGGTAAGAACGATAGCCGAGGCTATACCCTCGGGGCTGACTTCAAACTCTATGGCGAACTCGTACCCGGAGTGGACTCGTGGCTCAGTTTCTCCACTATGCGAAGCCGTATGCACCTGAACGACGACAAACATAATCTCGGTTGGTTCCCTACTCCGCAAGAACAACGTTGGGCACTGACACTCTTCTTTCAAGACTATATACCTAAATTTCCGCAATATCGCGCTCACATTAAGTTCATTTATTCCGAAGGACTGCCATTCGGCTACCCGCATAACGATGCTATGCGATACCTAAGCCACCTCTCGTCATATAAACGATTAGATATAGGTGCCAGCCGTACTTTCAGTGCCAAAACCGACAAATTTATGCGTACCGATGGAGCTAAACACATTTCTTCGTGGACTATTTACGCCGAAGTGTTTAACGTAGTGGGCTGGAAAAACGTCAATAGTTACAACTGGATAACGGCAGCCAACGGCAATCAATGGGCAACACCTAACTATCTAACAGGACGAATGTATAATGTTCGCCTATCTGTCAATTTTCAATAACCAAAGCCAACATATATGTCAAACAAGAAAGAGACTCCAATGATGGAGCAGTTCCGCAAGATTAAAGAACAATATCCCGATGCTCTGCTACTATTCCGTTGCGGTGACTTCTACGAAACATATAGCGAAGATGCCGTCAAGGCTTCCAAGATACTTAACATTACCCTTACTCATCGTAATAACGGGTCATCGACTCCGCAGACAGAGATGGCAGGATTTCCCTTCCACGCACTCGACACCTACCTGCCTAAACTTGTTCGTGCCGGTTTGCGCGTGGCTATATGCGACCAACTGGAAGACCCTAAACTGACCAAGAAATTGGTTAAACGCGGAGTAACCGAATTGGTAACCCCGGGACTGAACTATTCCGATGCCGCAACTCCGCAGAAAGAGAATAACTTCCTTGCCTGCCTGCATTTTGCCTCAACGAAAAACCAAGAAGACTATTTCGGTGTCGCTTTTCTTGACCTTTCGACAGGTGAGTTTATGGTCGCGGAGGGTGCGATGGACTATATCGACCAACTCCTCAACTCATTCGCACCCAAGGAGGTGCTGTTTGCTCGAGATAAACAAAGACGCTTTGAAGAATTGTTTGGAAAGAAATACTTCACTTTCTGTCTTGAAGACTGGATGCTGACCTCGGAGGCTGCCAACGACAGGCTTAACCGACAATTCCATACGCAAAACCTCAAAGGCTTTGGCGTGGAGACTCTGCCTAATGCCGTCATTGCCGCCGGAGGAGTGATACACTATCTTGATATGACTCAACACCTGCAAACCGATCATATCAAACGCCTTAGTCGTATCGAGGCTAATCGTTATGTATGGCTTGACCCGTTCACCGTGCGTAATCTCGAACTCTTCGGCACGCAAGAACAACACACACATACTCTTTGCGGCATACTCGACCGCACACTCACTCATATGGGGGCAAGACTGATGAGAAGATGGATCGCTATGCCGCTCAAAGAGTTAAGACCTATAAAAAACAGACAACAAGTGGTGGAATACTTCTTCCGCCATCCACAACATAGAGACACCATAGCCGAACAAATAAGAGGCATAGGCGATATGGAACGATTGGTGAGCCGGCTATCCACTTGTCGCATAAGCCCCAAGGAAATGGCGCAGATAGCATACATACTTAAACAATTAGAAACCGTTAAACATATCCTGACCGAAGAAAAAGACCTGCAATTCCTTCATTTAATAGGCGAACAAATCGACCTGTGCACCGACCTGCGTAAGCGTATCAGCCATACTCTTCCCCCCACCCCGCCTGCCATACAAGGCAGACCCGACACCATAGCAACCGGCGTAGACGACGAACTGGACCAACTGCGTACACTGCAAAAAGACGGCAAACAATACCTGCTGGACCTGCAAAGGCGAGAAGCACAAAAAACAGGTATTCAGAACCTTAAAATAGGCTTTAACAACGTCTTCGGCTATTACCTCGAAGTGCGTAATAACTACAAAAAACTCGTTCCCAACGACTGGATTCGCAAACAAACACTCGTCAATGCAGAAAGATACGTTACCGAGGAACTCAAACAATACGAACAGCAGATACAAACGGCAGACGAGAAAATAATGATTATAGAAAACCGTATTTTCAACGAACTGATGGAATACGGGCACAAGTTTATCAGTCAGTTGCAAACTAATGCCACACTCATTGCCGAAATAGATTGCCTTTTGAGTTTCGCTTTTGTGGCAGCCGACTACCATTATGTTTGTCCTGTCGTGAACGAAGACTTGGTAATAGACATACGTCAAGGTCGTCACCCCGTTATTGAAAGACACCTGCCCATAGGCGAACAATACATTGCCAATGACGTAATGCTGGACAACAACTCCCAACAAATCATAATGCTTACCGGTCCTAATATGGCAGGTAAGTCGGCTCTGCTACGGCAGACGGCTCTCATAGTGCTTATGGCTCAAATAGTCAGTTTTGTGCCGGCTGAAAGCGCAGCCGTAGGATTAGTGGACAAGATTTTCACACGAGTGGGAGCAAGCGATAATATATCTTCCGGCGAATCAACCTTCATGGTGGAGATGAACGAGG
>CAMVHW010000065.1 GCA_947167395.1 uncultured Bacteroidales bacterium | reverse complement strand
AAACAAAAGGGAATGTGGAAAAACCAAATGGTCATTATAGACGTGGTGGGGGAATTCAACTTCTTCCAATACGGCAGCGTACGATACGACAAACGTATAAGCCCCATAACGCCGTACATAGCCTTGGGTATAGGAGTAGGAGTGCATAGCAACTGGCAAAAAGCAAGCGCGTATATACCTTTTATCATCGGGCTCAAATGGCAGGCTCTGCCGCAAATGACCATACACGCCATCTGGCAACACAACGTATATTTTGCTGATAATTTGGAGAATAAAAGCGAATATAATAACACATATAACCTCAACGGCGGCAATATAATGAACTGCGACGTAACAGGACAATTAGCATTAGGCATAGCCTTCTCGTTCCTGCAAGACAGACAAGTGTGCCGAACCTGTAAATAAAGAAAACAATGGATTGGAAAGCACAAATAGATTCAGCCAAACTGCCTCAACACGTGGCCATCATTATGGACGGCAACGGCAGATGGGCTAAAAGTCAAGGTATGGCACGAGTTTTCGGACACAATAAGGGTGTCGATTCAGTAAGGCAAGCAACAGAAGCAGCAGCCGAATTGGGCATCAAATACCTTACCCTTTACGCTTTCTCCACCGAAAACTGGAATCGCCCTCAACAAGAAGTGGATGCACTGATGGAACTGCTGGTTAATACCATAGCCAAGGAAACAGACACTTTAATGAAAAACAACGTCAGGCTGCTTACTATCGGCGATACCAATCGACTGCCCGAAAGGACAAGAGAGATTTTCAAAGCCTGTATGGAGAAAACGCAGTCCAACAATGGCTTACAACTCATTATTGCTCTCAGTTACTCCTCACGCTGGGAAATAACCGAAGCCGTCAAACTCATAGCCGACAAGGTTAAACAAGGGCAATTAGATATTTCCTCCATTGACCAACAAACCATTTCACGTCATCTTAATACCGCTTCTTTTCCCGATCCTGACCTGCTTATTCGCACCAGCGGCGAACTGCGTATCAGCAATTTCCTTCTATGGCAATTAGCATACACCGAACTCTATTTCACAGATTGCCTTTGGCCGGAGTTCACCAAGGAAGAGTTCTATAAAGCATTAGTGAATTATCAACAACGAGAAAGACGATTTGGCAAAACATCCGACCAAATAGCAAAGTAACAGAAATGCACCGATATATATTCTTTTTATTCATGGGACTGCTCCTGTGTCAATGGGTGGGAGCGCAAGAAGCCGACTCGTTGGCTGTTCCTGATATACAATACTCCTCTCACAGACGAACATACGAAATCGCTGAGATAAAAGTCAGCGGTGCTGATAGTTATGAGGACTTTGTCCTTATAGGCTTCAGCGGCTTGGCTGTGGGCGATAAGGTCGAAATACCCGGCTCACAAATAACCAAAGCCGTCAGACGCTTCTGGAAACAAGGACTGTTCTCCGAAGTGAGCATTGTAGCCACCAAGATGACTGACACACACGTATGGTTGGAGATTCAACTCAAACAACGTCCGCGAGTCAGCGAATTGGAATTTGTCGGTATGAAGAAAAGCGAAAAAGAAGACGTGGAAACCAAAATAGGTATTGCACGAGGCAGCCAACTCACACCTAATATGGTGGACAAAGCCAAGACGATGTACGCATTATTGAACAAACCGACCGCGACCACCCCGGATACGAGAAAGTGCTCGTACACGTAGACAAAAAAGACAAAACAAAAGTTGCACATATATACATAACTGGTAACGAGGCTCTGACGCACACACAAATCAACCTCGCAATGAAAAAAACCAACGACAACAACATACTCAACCTCTTCCGAACAAAGAAATTCGTTCAGAAAGAGTATGAGAACGACAAGAAAGCCGTCATTGAGAAATACAACGAATTGGGGTATAGGGACGCATACATAGTGTCCGACAGCGTGGTTACCAACCCCGAAGACTCAACAAGAGTGGATGTCTATATGACTATACACGAGGGGAATAAATACTACGTGCGCGACATAACGTGGGTTGGCAACACCGTCTATCCCTACGAGTACCTGAACCAAATTCTCGCCATCAAGAAAGGCGATGTGTATAACCTCAAACACCTCAATAAACGCCTTACCGAAGACGATGATGCAGTCAGCAAACTCTATACAGACCAAGGCTACCTCTTCTTCAACGTAGAGCCGGTGGAAGTGAAAATAGACAATGACTCCATCGACTTCGAAATGCGTATGTATGAAGGCAAACCCGCCACTATCAATGAGATAAACATAGTAGGCAACACTCGCGTATATGAACACGTGGTTAGACGCGAACTATATACCAAGCCCGGACAACTGTATAGTCAGTCCGATATAATGCGCTCATTACGCGAATTGGCACAAATGGGACACTTCGACCAAGAGAAACTCATACCCGATATCCAACCTAACCCCGAAGAAGCAACAGTGGACATAACTTATAATCTGCAAACTAAATCCAGCGACCAAATAGAGTTCTCACTCGGTTGGGGGGCAACAGGATTGGTCGGTAGTATAGGTCTGAAATTCACTAACTTCGCCATACAAAACCTATTCAACAAGAAAGCCTACCGCATAGTGCCGCAAGGCGAAGGACAGACTTTCTCCATTAACGCACGAACCAACGGTATATACTACAACTCTGTCAGCCTGAGTTTTATGGAGCCTTGGCTCGGTGGTAAACGCCCCAACTCATTGAGCGTCAGCGCATACTATGCTTCCCAAACAGGCTACTCCGACCGTTATTACCAGTCATATCAAAACCTCTATAACACTTACTACTCTTCATATTACTACACCGGCAACTCCAACTATTACCAACAACTCCTTGAGTCGGAAGCCGACCCCGGCAAGTACTTGCAGACAGTGGGCGTGAGCATAGGTTATGGTAAGCGACTAAGTTGGCCCGATGACTACTTCACTATCTACGGCGAACTCAGTTACCAACTCTATATGATGAAGAACTGGCCCTACCTGTTGGTCAGCAACGGCAACTGCCATAACTTCGCACTCAACCTCCAATTATCACGCTCCAGTATAGACAACCCAATCTATACTCGTCGCGGCTCGCAGTTCACGCTCGGGGTCAAGATAACACCTCCATACTCACTGATAGCAGGCACAACAGACGCACAGTTTGCAGCAATGACACTCAGCGAGAGATATAAATTCATTGAATACTATAAACTCCGTTTCTCAGGTAAGGTGTTTACCCCGCTCACTCCCGACAGCAAACTGGTGCTCATGGCGCGTGCCGACTTCGGCTACCTCGGACAGTATAACAACTACACCAAATCGCCCTTTGAGACCTATTATATGGGTGGTGACGGAACAACCGGCTACTCCAGTTACTCCACCGAGTATGTGTCTATGCGTGGCTACTCTTCCGGTTCACTCACTCCATACGATATAACTACGGGACGTAATATGGGTTATGTCTATAATAAGTTCACAATGGAATTGCGCTATCCTATCATACTCGAACAGAGTGCCACCATCTGGGCATTAGGTTTCGTGGAGGCGGGTAACTGCTTCTCGTCCATACAAGACTACAACCCCTTCAACTTGAAGCGTTCAGCCGGAGTGGGAGTGCGTGTATTCCTGCCTATGTTCGGACTTCTCGGCGTTGACTGGGGCTGGGGATTTGATAAAATCAACGGCTCGGACACCTACGGCAAGTCACAGTTCCACTTCGTCTTAGGACAAGAACTTTAGTTGAAAGTTGAAAGAAGTCGGAGAGTTGTGAAGTTGAGAGTTTTTGAAATAATAAAAAATAACCAAATATGAAGAAGTTAATTGTTTGTGCAGTAGTTTTCTTAAGCCTGTTGCCTTTGTCGGCAAAGGATTTCTCTGTAGCCTATATTGACCTGCAATACATATTGCGCAACCTCCCTCAATACGAAGCAGCCAAAGACCAACTGACCCTCATCAGCAAACGCTGGCAGAAAGAAGTCAGCGACCTCGAACAAGAGGCTCGCGTACTGACAGCCAACTACGAAACAGAGCAGATTTTCCTGAGCGAGACAATGCGCAAACAACGCGAACAAGAGATCTTAGACAAAGAGCAGGCTGCCTTGGAATTGAGACGTAAGTACTTTGGGGACGAAGGAGAACTGAATAAGAAACAAGAGGCACTGCTCAAACCTATTCAAGACGATATATACACCGCCATACAAGAAATCGCGTCCATAAAAGGCTATCAAGTGGTTAAAGACCGCTCGGCAGACCCTTCACTCATCTATATGTCCAACCAATTGGACATCTCTGACCAAGTACTCAATAAACTCGGAGCAAAATAAGAAATAATCAACAATACAATATAAAAACAACGAAATAACTTAATAAAAAATATCACTATGAAGAAAATGTTTTTGATGATGGCATTGGCTTTACCGCTGATGGTCAGTGCACAGAAGTTTGCTTATGTTAACACCCAAGAGTTGTTTGCCTTGATGCCCGAAGTGAAAGTGGCTCAAGCACGTATAGACAGTTTGAGCAACCAATACGAGAAGATGATACTCAGTATGCAGGAAGAATACAAAAAGAAAGCCGCCGAATACGAGCAGAAAAGTACAACTATGACCGACGCGATGAAGCAAATCAATGAGGAAGAACTCTATACTATGCAACAACGCATACAAACGGCTTACCAAACTGCTCAACAAGACATTCAAAACAAACAACAAGAGTTTCTTGTTCCAATTCGTGAGCGTATGCTCAACGCTATCAAAGAGGTAGGCGACAAAGAAGGATATACATACATCTTCGACAACAGCGCAATGGTATATGTATCACCCACTGCTACCAATATCATCGAACCGGTTAAGAAAGAATTAGGTATCAAATAATGGCTGACGGATATTTAGAGAGTCACTATGCCGAATACGAAAAACGCAAACAGGCATGGCTCAAAAAGCGAAAACACATTCAATCTCGTCCTTCCCAACCCGATGACGAGGCTCTCTAAAACTATCTTCTCTACACTCTTAACTTTCCAACTTCTTTCAACTTTCAACTCTAAACTTTCAACTCTAAACTAACATAACTATGGTAGAAAAACTTCAACAAACCCTTCGTGACTCGGCAGCAGCACGTTGGACCGTTCTCGTACTTGTGGCATCGATGATGTTCTTTGCCTATATGTTTGTGGATATGCTCTCGCCTTTGGCTTCCCTGTTAGAGAAGACCCACGGTTGGGATCAAGGCGACTTCGGCACCTATGCCGCAGGTGAGTATCTTATCAATGTCTTTGGTTTTCTTATCATTGCCGGTGTCATACTTGACAAGATGGGCGTACGCTTCACGGGTGTGTTGTCTGCCTCATTGATGGTTGTAGGTGCAGGTGTTAAATTATTTGCCTTGTATTGGTCGGAAGCCAATACAGTGGGATGGCTCAACTCGTGGTGGACCGATATGCCGGGTAGTGCCAAATTAGCGATGTTCGGTTTTATGATTTTCGGTATGGGTTGCGAAATGGCAGGTACCACAGTGAGCAAGATCCTCGCCAAATGGTTCAAGGGCAAAGAGATGGCACTGGCTATGGGTTTGGAGATGGCTATCGCCCGCGTTGGCGTGTTTGCCGCTATGTGGCTCGCACCTAAGTTTTCCAACTGGTACGCCGCTGCCGACGGTACAGGCTCCGTGGTCGCTCCTATGCTGTTTGCCGCTTGCCTGCTCGTGGTCGGACTGCTCAACTTCACTATCTTCACCGTGATGGATACCAAATTTGACAAACAACTTGTGGCAATCGGCGAAAAGTCGGAAGACAGTTCAGAAGACGAGTTCCGCATATCTGATTTGGGACAGATCTTCTCGTCCAAGATGTTCTGGATAGTAGCTCTGCTCTGCGTTCTCTACTACTCCGCTATCTTCCCCTTCCAACGCTTCGCCCCCAATTTCCTTGAAGAAACACTTCAAATCAGCAATGCCGAAGCAGCAGGTTTGTTCAAATGGTTCCCCATTTTGGCTATGATACTCACTCCTCTGTTGGGTGCTTTCATTGACAATAAAGGTAAAGGAGCCACAATGATGATGCTCGGTGCTATCATTATGATTGCCTGCCACTTGACCTTTGCCTTTATTCTGCCTATCTACCCGAGTAAGACCTTGGCTCTGGTTACCATTCTTATATTGGGTGTCAGTTTCTCTCTCGTACCCGCATCTATGTGGCCCAGCGTGCCGAAAATCATTGACGAGAAGGTTCTCGGTTCGGCTTACTGCTTGATTTTCTGGGTACAGAACATTGGTCTGTGTCTTGTTCCGATGCTGATTGGTAAGTTACGTGTTTCTACGGGCGGCTACTTCGTACCGATGTTGGTATTCGCCTCGTTCGGCATATTGGCTTTCATTCTGTCCTTTATGCTCAAAGCAGAGGACAAACGCAAAGGTTATGGTCTGGAACTGCCTAATAAGAAAGAGAAATTAGAAGAAATATAATCTATGGATTGGTCATTTCTTATAAAAGACAAAGACTCAATAAATGTAACAACAGACAGTCGTCAGGTAACTGACGGCTGTGTGTTCGTTGCACTACGTGGTGAGCATTTCAACGGCAACCTGTTTGCCCAACAAGCCTTGGAGATGGGGGCTGCCTATGCCATCGTGGACGAAGACATACCTGCCACCTGCTCGCAGAAACGTGAATACAACGGCAGACTCATTCGTGTAGAAAACTCGCTTATCGCCTTACAAGACCTGGCACGCGCGTGGGTAACCCATTGGCGACAAATGCCATCCGTATTAGGAACCACGCGCCCCGTCATTGCCATCACCGGCACCAACGGCAAAACAACCACCAAAGAACTGACCGCCGCCGTGCTCTCAACACGCTACCATATTCATTTTACACAAGGCAACTACAACAACTCGCTCGGTGTGCCATTGACGTTGCTACAACTCAACCATTCGCACGAACTGGCAGTCGTGGAGATGGGAGCCTCTCATCCGGGCGACATCAACGAGTTGGTCAACATAGCCGAACCCGACTACGGACTCATAACCAACGTCGGCTACGCACACCTGCAAGGCTTCGGCTCATTTGAAGGCGTTATGCGCACAAAAAGAGAACTGTACGACCGGCTTGTGGCACACAACGGCAACGTATTCCGTAATGCAGACAACGCATACCTGTCGCAAATGTGGAAGGAAGCCACAGAAGGAAAAAAATGGAACGGACAAGAACATCTCTACCACCGCATCCCTATGCCGGAAAACACACATTTGGTAGGCGAATATAATGCAGAGAATATAGCCGCAGCGATGTGTATAGGTGAACATTTCGGCATAGACCGCGAACAAAGTATGCAAGCCATACGCAACTATGTCCCTTCCAACAACCGCTCGCAGGCTATGCAGACCGAGAAGAACCATTTAGTGGTGGACGCATACAACGCCAATCTGACCTCTATGCAAGCCGCAATACAGT
>CAMVHW010000064.1 GCA_947167395.1 uncultured Bacteroidales bacterium | reverse complement strand
TCGGCAATGATGGCTACCTACGCTCGCATGAACATCGACACCACTAAATTCCGTACCGACCCGTCAGACATACTTGCACCTTGCATTTCCAATAACGCACGCGTATATAAAGGTGGTTCATGGAAAGACAGAATATACTGGCTTAACCCCTCCACGCGCCGCTATATGGATCAAGACAAGTCGTCCAATACCGTTGGTTTCCGTTGCGCAATGTCGATATTGGGTGAACAAAAAGTTGGCACGTACTAATAATATAACTTCGCAAACGACAATTAACAATAAATCAATTTAATATCTTACTAAAATGAACATTCCATCTAATCTTAAGTACACAAAGGATCATGAATGGATTCGCCTTGAGGGTGAGCAAGCCTATGTGGGAATTACCGATTATGCTCAATCGGAATTAGGAGAAATCGTTTTTGTTGACATCAACACCGTTGGTGAGACCGTAGGTCAGAACGAAGTATTTGGTTCGGTAGAGGCAGTTAAGACGGTCAGTGACCTTAATATGCCTGTTACAGGTGAGGTTTTGGAAGTTAACGAGGCTCTCAACGACCAACCCGAACTCGTTAATAACGATCCTTACGGAGAAGGTTGGATGATTAAGATTGCCGTTAAGGACGTGGCAGAAATGGACTCTCTGCTTGACGCAGAAGGCTATAAGGCTATCCTGTAAAAGCACATATATGCTACATTAGCAACTTATATTATTCTATAAGTAATACAAACGAAAAATCTCTTGTTTCTTTAAGCAAGAGATTTTTTTTGCTGATTTGTGTTCTATTTTTTGGAATACAAGACATTTTTATCCCTATTCAAATAATTTCAATTACCTTTGCCTTCACTTTAATTACAACACTCATTCATAATCATTGGTTTTGTATAAGATTCAGAAAAAATAATAGAAAATGTCTACACACACACTCTCTCCATACGCTCTTGCCGACCTGTTCTCAAAGATGACCAACCGTCCGCTATTCATCACGGGTAAGGCAGGAACCGGTAAGACCACTTTCTTAAAAAATCTGCAAAAAGCGACACCGAAAGCAATGGCAGTGGTCGCTCCGACAGGCGTAGCCGCCATCAATGCAGGCGGAATGACTATACATTCATTCTTCCAACTTCCTGTTCGCACACTTATCCCCTCCGCCCCTTCGTATAAACAACTCTTTGCAGAGCAACGCCTTAATCAGCGCAAGCGCAATATGCTCTACCACTTGGAACTGCTCGTCATAGACGAAATCAGTATGGTTAGAGCCGATGTATTAGATGCTATTGACGTTGTGTTGAGGAAATACAAGTTACGTCAGGATTTGCCTTTCGGCGGTGTGCAAGTCATAATGATTGGTGATTTGTTTCAACTCTCACCTGTCGTAACACGTGATGAAGAACACGTGATGGCTACCTATTACGATGGACCGTATTTCTTCCATGCTAACGTAATGCAGCAGTTGCAACCTCTCTATATCGAACTTGACCACGTTTACAGACAACAGGACAATAAGTTCATCAACCTACTTAACGAAGTGAGAGATAACAGATTAAGTGAGGCGGGTAAACAACTGTTGCAAACTCGCTATAAACCTGATTTTGTCAATACGGAAGACGATTTTCATATCACGCTTACTACCCATAATAACATCGCGGACTCTATTAACCAGAGCGAATTGGACGCTTTGAACAGCAGAAAACGCTTTTTCAAAGCAGACATAATAGGCACTTTCCCCGAAAACAACTACCCGACAGATGTCAACCTCGTTCTGAAAGAAGGTGCTCGCGTGATGTTCATCAAAAACGACGACCGCACACCACGACGATTCTACAACGGGAAGATAGGTATAGTCAGCGAAGTAACTATGAAGGGGATTCTTGTTACCTGCGAAGACGGAGATATATTGGTTGAGCGAATGGAGTGGAAGAATATACTTTATAAAGAAGACGAGACAACCGGTAATATCAAAGAAGAGGAGTTAGGTTCGTTCGTACAATATCCTTTACGTTTGGCATGGGCAGTTACTATTCATAAGAGTCAGGGACTGACCTTTGATAGGGTGATAATAGATGCCGAACGTGCCTTTGCGGCAGGACAAGTGTATGTTGCTCTATCCCGCTGTCGCACTCTGGAAGGCATAGTCCTTTCCACTCCTATTGATAAAGTGGCACTCAAAAACGACCAATCGGTTATCAACTATACCAATAATCAGCCCTCGTTGGAAATGGTGTCGAACTTATTATCCGACTCCGAAAAAGACTATCTCAAGCAGTTGCTGACTGACTTATACGATTTTGCAAGACAAGAATCGTTAGTCAATGAGATGCAGAAGTTAATATATACCACCGTTTCTTTTAACCTTCAATCACGAACCTTCATAGATACTTGCAAGACCGACATTCTATCGCTGAAACACGTGTCCGACAAATTCAAGCCGCAGATAATAAGGCTGATACAGGAAGATAACAAGGAAATGCTTCATCAGCGTTTGGAAGCCTCGGCAGGCTATTTCACACCTCGTCTGAAAGAGATGGCAGACAAACTCAGTAAGTCGCCCATAAGAAGCAAGAACAAAGAAGACGCAGGCGAATTGCTGCCACTGCTAAAAGACCTGTACCTTACCCTTCAACAGAAGATACACCTTACGCAAGCAATAGCCAAAGAGGCTGATGTAAAGACTTATCTGAATGCCAAGCAATCCTTTACTTGTCCGCCAATGGAGGTAAAAGCAATATACGATCGTCCGAAAAAGAAAAGCATAAGCAAAAATGTCAAGAGTCGTTAATTTATCCGAGGCCACAGAGAGCGAACTCGCTCTTGAGTTTGCCGAGTCCATACACGCAGGCTTTCCTTCTCCTGCCGCCGACCACAGCGGTGAGCGTATCAACCTCGCCAAAGAGATGACCCCCAATCCCGAAACAACTTTCTATGCACATATAGAAGGCGATTCAATGCGCGATGCCGGCATCTTGGACGGAGATATAGTGGTGGTGGACAGAAGTCTGACACCTAAAAACGGAGATATCATTGTGGCATATATAGACGGCGAATACACAATTAAGGAATTTAAGATGGATGCCGGCGGACAAAAGGCTTGGCTGATACCTCATAATCCTGACTTTAAGCCTATAGAAGTGTCTGCCGACAATGATTTCAGTGTGTGGGGCGTAGTTACCTATGCCATTCATAAGACGAGAGTCTAATCAAGATCTTGCTGACGCTATTGTTTATGTACGGACTATGTGACTGCAATAATTTCTATGTTTCCTGCGAGCGCGTGTTCCGTCCCGACTTGGAAGGCAAACCTGTTGTTGTTCTGTCCGGCAATGACGGTTGCGTTGTGTCTCGTTCCAACGAAGCCAAGCGATTAGGCATACCTATGGGAGCACCTATCTACCAACTCAAAGAGTTGGTAGAGAAGAACGGAGTCGTATGTTTTTCGTCCAATTTCTCACTCTATGGTGATCTCTCCGACCGCGTAATGTCTATACTCCGTCAAAACACTACCCGATTTGAGCAATACTCCATAGACGAGTGTTTTATCAACCTTGACCACATACCGGCACAAGAACAGAAACCTTATTGCGAACGTCTTGTCAAGTATATCAAACGCGGAGTCGGCATACCAATATCAATAGGCATAGCCTCGTCAAAGACATTAGCGAAAGTAGCCAGTAAGTATGCAAAGAAATACAAGGGCTACAAAGGTGTGTGCGAGA
Source organism: uncultured Bacteroidales bacterium (assembly GCA_947167395.1). Classification (GTDB taxonomy): domain Bacteria; phylum Bacteroidota; class Bacteroidia; order Bacteroidales; family Paludibacteraceae; genus Colicola. Next base: position 3,804 of record CAMVHW010000064.1, on the reverse strand, counting down.
TACGTAGCGAAGAACAACGCATAAAAGCCTTATCAGAGTTTGCGATTGGTGATGTGTGGGGCATCGGCAGAAAAGCCAAAGCCAAATTAGAAACGAGGAATGTTACCACAGCATTGCAAATGACCGAACTACCATCATCAGTCATTCAGTACCTGTTGCATAAGCCCGGGCTACTAACTTGGCAGGAACTGCGCGGACTGGATGTGATAGACATAACCGAGTTGCCGATGAAACAGTCGGTTACCACTTCCCGTACCTTTGCCAATAGCATAACCGAGCAAAGCGTTTTGGAAGAACAGATAGCCAATTTCTGCGCTCATTGCGCTCGTCAGTTACGCACCCAACACTCGGTGGCACAACAGATATATGTATTTGCACACACCTCACGGTTTCGCACTGATATAGAGCAACATTATTTAGGTGAACTCATCACATTGACTATGCCCACCTCCAATAGTCAGGAGTTGATACACTATACTCTTATAGCGTTTCGCCGTTCATACAGAAAAGGAGTATTGTATAAGAAAGCCGGTGTTGTGCTGCTTAAGATTATGCCGGAGAGTGCAGTTGTTCCTGATTTGTTTGACACCAAAGACCGAAGTAAAGACAAACGCTTGCAACAGGTGCTTGACCATATCGACTCCCGTCACGGCAAACGAGCCATTATCTTCGGCTCGCAGATGTCGCCCACGCAATCGCAAACTGCACCTATCTTCAAGAACGAGCATAAGAGTCCGCTTTACACAACAGACTTAAAAGACATCATTACCATCAAGTCATAATACCGGCACTATGCCTTCTGACTGAAATAATGTTCATTTTTTATTTTAGGAAATCGTAGTATTTTTGCGGGCGTTATAAAATCAAATGTTAAAATGAAGCAGATAGGGCGTATAATAGTAACGATAATAATAGTGATGGTTATTATATCTGCTTCGTTATTGTTATCACATCGTTTTCTATATAAAAACAAGGCTACAAAAACGACTCATACACTCACTGTATTGACCTACAATACCCATCGTATGGGTATGTATGAGAAGCCGCAGCGAAACGAGGTAATCAAGTATTTGGACGGTGTGGATGCTGATGTGTTGTGTTTGCAGGAAGTGGAAGTATATAAAGACAATAAATACCTCACATTAAGCGATTTGAAGCAGGCTTTTTCTCGTTATCCTTACACTTATTTCGACTTTAAGGTATATAATAAGCGTTTGCAGTTCGGTAATGTGGTTTTTTCTCGTTATCCGTTGGTTAACAAGCATACTATACGCTATTCGTCACGTTCGAACATTTCTTCTTGTTGCGATATAGTAGTTAGGGGCGACACCATACGTTTGATAACCAATCACTTGGAGTCGTATCGTTTTACAGAGGATGAGGTTAATGAGTTTGTCAATCATCCCTCTATGTCTGTGCAGCCTATTAAGGAGCGTTTCTTGCCTGCCACTCGTACGCGTTGGCACCAAGCACGGCTGATTAACCAAGCAGTAAAAGAGTCGCCCTATCCTGTTATTGCAGTTGGAGATATGAACGCCATTCCTCTATCACCGACTTATTACCTGCTAAGACGTAATATGCAAGACGCTTTTCTTTCCACGTCTAATTTCCGTTTATGTAATACCTTCAAAAAAGGAAAATGGGGAATACGTATTGACTATATTCTCCATTCTCCTACGTTGGTTGCTACGGATTTTTCAGTAGGTCAAACCACTGCTTCCGATCATCTGCCCATACAGGCTACTATTGCTTGGTAGCAAGAGTTATTTCTGCCAGTTATCTTTGAGCGAAGCCGTACGATTAAGCACGAGATGCCGGTCGTCGGTATCGGGGTCGATAACAAAATAGCCTTGTTTGAGCAGTTGGAAATGCTTAACCTGTGCTATGCCGTCAATCATCTGCACGGGGTGCATATATTCATTCAGCGATTGTTCGGCTTTGCAGTTCACCACTTTGAGGCTGTCGGGATTAAGCAGTTCGCGGAAGTCGCCTTCTTCTGCCGAGGGGTTCTCCACCTTGAACAGACGGTCATATAAGCGTGCTTCGACATCTATACAAGAGTTTTTCTCCACCCAGTTGATAGTGGCTTTGGTTTTGCGATTACCACCTTCCGTTCCCGACTTGGAAGTAGGGTCATAAGTGGCATAGACAGTGGTTATATTGCCGTTTTCATCTTTGTCACAGCCTGTGGCTTGAATGATATACGCACTCTTGAGGCGCACCTCACGTCCGTTGGGACTGAGACGATAGAAGTTCTTGTCAGCCTCTTCAAGGAAGTCGCCGCGCTCGATGTAGAGTTCCTTGCCGAAGGGCATCTGGCGTGTACCCAATTCCGGCACGCCGTCTATATTCTCAGCCGATATTGTTTCTCCATTGCCTTCATAGTTGGTTATAATCAAACGCACGGGGTCGAAGATAGCACACAAGCGTGGAGCAGTGTTTTTGAGCGACTCGCGTATAGTATGTTCGAGCAAACCAAGGTCAATCATACCTTCCACCTTGGTGTAGCCAATCTTATTGATAAACTCACGAATGGCTTGTGCCGTATATCCGCGACGACGCAATCCGCAAACGGTAGGCATACGCGGGTCGTCCCAACCGGCTACCAGACCTTCCTTAACCAACTGCAACATCTTACGTTTGGACATCACGGTATAGGTTATATTAAGTCGGTTGAACTCATATTGGTGCGGACGATAGTCCTTACCATAAGGCGAAAGACCGCAGAAGTTATCACCTGCAAATTGGTCAATAAAATAGTCATACAGAGGACGATGAACAACAAACTCAAGCGTGCATATAGAGTGTGTTACACCTTCAAAGTAATCGCTTTGTCCGTGCGCGAAATCGTACATAGGATAGACGTTCCATTGTCTGCCTGTGCGGTGGTGAGGATGGGTGGTTATGATACGATACATAATAGGATCACGGAAGTGCATATTGGGGTTAGCCATATCTATTTTGGCACGCAGCACCATCTTTCCGTCCTCTATCTCACCACGTTGCATAGCCTCAAAGAGTTGCAGGTTCTCTTCTATGGGACGGTCACGATAGGGTGAAGCCACACCGGGTTCGGTAGGTGTGCCTTTCTGTTCGGCTATCTGCTCGGCTGTCTGCTCATCCACGTATGCTTTGCCTTCCTTAATGAAACGGATAGCAAGGTCGTAGAGTTGCTGAAAATAGTCGGATGCATAATAGATATTTCCCCAACGGAACCCCAACCAATGGATATCATGCTGAATGCTATCCACATATTCGGTATCTTCCTTAACAGGGTTGGTATCGTCAAAGCGGAGATTGCACACACCGTTATACTTCTCGGCTATACCGAAGTCCATACAGATGGCTTTGACGTGACCTATATGCAGATAGCCGTTGGGTTCAGGCGGGAAACGCGTTTGTATGCGTTTATCGTTCTTACCCTCTTGCAGGTCTTGCTCTACTATCTGTTCTATAAAATTAAGACTCTTATCTTCTTCCATAGCGGATAAATTATGAATGTTATTATATACCTCTAATCACTCCTCTTTCCGATGAGCGAATAAAGTTGATTATTATTTCTCTTTCCGGTCCTTCGGGTTCTTCGCGCAAAACCTTCTCTATACCTTGACTTATATTGAGATTGCTGACATAGATATAATGATAGATACGCTGAATGGTTTTTATTTGTGCTTCCGTAAAGCCGTGTCTTATCAGTCCTATTGAGTTAATACCACAGAACTGGATTGGATCGCGTGCTGCAAGTACGTATGGCGGTACATCTTTATTGATAAGGCTTCCGCCTTGTATCATAACGTGCGAGCC
>CAMVHW010000063.1 GCA_947167395.1 uncultured Bacteroidales bacterium | reverse complement strand
TGGATAATCTTACCGCCGGGGCCAATAACAGCACCAATCATATCTTTCGGTATATAGAAAGTGGTGATACGCGGAGCATGAGGTTTGAGGTCTGCACGAGGTTCGGGCATAGTTTCCAGAATCTTATCCAAGATATACATACGTGCTTGGTGGGCTTGTGCAAGAGCGTTCTCCAGAATCTCGTAACTCAATCCGTCCACCTTTATATCCATTTGGCATGCAGTCAGTCCGTCACGTGTACCGGTGGTCTTGAAGTCCATATCGCCGAGGTGGTCTTCATCGCCAAGTATATCACTAAGGATAGCGTAGTTAGTGCCTTTGTTTTCGGAAATCAGTCCCATAGCGATACCACTGACGGGTTTCTTGATTTTCACGCCAGCATCCATCAGAGCCAAGGTACCGGCACAAACGGTAGCCATTGAACTTGAACCGTTGCTCTCAAGTATATCGCTCACAACGCGAACGGCATACGGATAATCTTCCGGTATCATATTCTTGAGTGCTCTGCAAGCGAGATTACCGTGACCTATCTCACGACGTCCCACACCGCGTTGAGCCTTGGCTTCACCTGTGGCAAACGGCGGGAAGTTATAGTGGAGAAGGAAGCGGTCAGTACCCTGAACGAGAGCCTCATCAACGATTTTCTCGTCGCGTGAAGTACCGAGAGTAACAGTAGCCAATGCTTGTGTCTCACCGCGAGTGAATATACTGCTGCCGTGAGGTCCGGGCAGCGGACTTACTTCGCACCATATAGGACGTATGTCTGTTGTTTTTCTGCCGTCAAGACGTTTGCCTTCGTCAAGCACTGCACGGCGCATAGCCTCTTTCTCTACATCGTGATAATAGCGGTCAACCATTGCAGCCACGTCATCAACCTCTATACCGAGAGCCTCGGCACGCTGTTGCATATAGTCTGCCTTGTCTGTTTTGAAGTCCTCGCATATCTGTGAGAACATTGCCTCACGATGATGTTTGTCGGTATCGGCAGAAGTGGCTTGTGCGTATGCACGAGCGTAACTATAGTCGTGAACGGCTTGTTTGAGTTCGTCATCGTTCACTTCGTGGCAATACTCGCGTTTAACCTCTTTGCCGTACTCTTTCATCATCTCAATTTGAGCAAGGCACTGGGGTTTGATGGCTTCGTGAGCGGCTTTGATAGCCTCCAGCATAACGCTTTCAGGCACTTCTTTCATTTCGCCTTCCACCATCATTATATTGTCCAAGGTGGCAGCAACCACCAATTCGAGGTCAGCCTGTTCGCACTGCTCAAAGGTGGGATTGATAACCATTTGTCCGTTGACGCGTGCGACGCGCACTTCGGAGATAGGTCCTTCAAAAGGAATGTCAGAGCAAGTCAGTGCGGCAGAAGCGGCAAGACCGGCTATGCTCTCCGGCATATCGATGCCGTCGGCACTATAAAGAGTAACGTTAACGAAAGTGTCTGCGTGATAGTTAGCAGGGAAGAGAGGACGAAGGGCACGGTCGATAAGTCGTGCAATAAGGATTTCATAATCACTGGCTTTTCCTTCTCTGCGAGTAAAGCCACCGGGGAAACGTCCGGCGGATGCAAATTTCTCTTTGTACTCCACTGTGAGTGGCATAAAATCAGTCCCCGGCATTGCGTCTTTTGCGCTGCATACAGTGGCAAGCACCATAGTGTTGCCTAAGGTTGCCATCACCGCTCCATCGGCTTGTTTGGCAAGTTTGCCCGTCTCCAAAGTGATTGTACGACCATCGGGCAATTGAATTTCTTTTCTTACAATGTTCATCTTTTCAGTTTTGAAACATTTTTTGTTCATAAATATGGATGCACACGTCTTGCACATCCGGTTGTTTTTTTAGACTCTTAAAATCTGCGGGCAAAGATAAAGCCATTTTTTTTCTTAACAAGCATTATTCATATTTATAGCGTTTTAGGAAATCATTTTTCAGTAAAAGTCATTTTTTTTCAAAAAAATCGCATAAAAATTTGTTCAGAATAAAAAGTAGCCATACTTTTGCACCCGCTTTTGAGAGCAAATGTTCTTTATGAAGATTTAATCAAGCACAAATTTGGTGCGGTAGTTCAGTTGGTTAGAATACCGGCCTGTCACGCCGTAGGTCGCGAGTTCGAGTCTCGTCCGCACCGCAAAATAAGGAAGTCCGATAAGGGCTTCCTTTTTTGTTTTTGTACGGCAAGTCGGGGACGACAACAGGAAAATTAGTCATAATGAACAATGAATGATATCATTTATATCTATGTCATACTATCGGTAGGCACTTGACTTGTAAATAGGCTCTTTCTTCCTCGTTAAGGTGCGGTAAAAGGGTGTCATAGACGCGTTGGTGGTAGGCGTTGAGCCATTGTATCTCGTCCGCAGTGAGCATCGTCCTGTCAAGCAAGCGTGTGTCGTAGAAGCAGAGTGTGAGCGTTTCAAACTCGTAGTACGTCTCGCCGGTGGTGCGGTCGGACAGGGGGCGATAGACGGGGGACGCATACGGCTGCGAACCGGCTTTGACGGTCAGCACAAGGTTCTCGGTGCGAATACCGTATTCGCCCGTGCGGTAGATACCGGGTTCATCGGAAAAGATATTGCCTTCTTGTATAGGATTGGTGTTGTTGTCGGTGCGTATATTGGCAGGTCCTTCGTGGCAGCCCATAAAGTGTCCCACGCCGTGTCCCGTTCCGTGTCCGTAGGTGATACCTTCCTGCCACATATATTGGTGCGCAAGAATGTCTAACTGATTGCCTCTTGTGCCTTTGGGGAAACGCGCACGGGCAAGGGCTATATGTCCTTTCATAACGAGCGTATAGTCGCGCTTGAGTTGCGGCGTTATGTCTTTTTCATCGCCAATCCAAACGGTGCGTGTGATATCGGTTGTGCCGTCAAGATACTGCCCGCCGGAGTCAAGCAGCAGCACGCCGTTGCCTTCTATCTTGGCGCACTTGCCCTCCTCGGCGTGGTAGTGAACAATGGCACCGTTGGCGTTCCATCCGGCTATGGTGCAGAAACTCTCGTCGGTAAAGTGCTTACCTTGTGCGCGGTAATTGTGCAGTCGCGCAGCAAGGGTCAGTTCCGTTTCCTTGCTATCGCGTTTGGCTTGCCAACTATCCAACCAGCGGAAGAAGCGGGTCAGTGCCACGCCGTCTTCCATCATTGCAGTCCGTTCGCCTTGTATCTCGGTCATGTTTTTCACGCTCATCATCTTCTGCACGGGACAGGGTGTGAGCAAACGGATGTTGCGTTGCTCGCTGCAGAGGGCTTCGTAGAGTGCCTCATTGACCCGATTGCCGTCGAGAAGCACCGTGTGGGCAGACAGGTTGCGCAGATAGTCATATATGTCTTCGTATGGGCGCAGCGTAATACCTTTCGTTTGTAGGGTGGCAGCGTCTTGTGCGTTCACTTTGCGCTCGTCCACGAAGAAAGTGCAGCGGTTGGTTTCCACTACGGCATAGCCGATGACGCAGGGGGTGTAGTCCACATCCGTACCGCGTATGTTGAGCAGCCAACCTATCTCGTCCAATGCGGCTATCAACAGGGATTGGGCGTTCTCGTTGTGGAGCGCTTGGCGGACACGAGTCAGTTTGCTTTCCACCGATTCGCCCGTATACAGGTCGTCATAGATATACAACTTATTCATCGGTATGTCGGGTCGGTTGTCCATCCAAATGGGGCGTATCAGGTCGCAGGTGGTGAGTTGGAGATTGCCGATGGACTCGCGCAGTTGCTTGAACGCATTGACGGTGTACATCTCGGCATTGACAGCTACTGTGCCTTGTATGTTACGTTGCAGCCATTGGGCGATGGTGGGGCAGTCGATGTCGCTTTCGCGCATAAGGCAAACGGTCGTGCCTTGCAGTTCTTGTTCGGCTTGCAGGTAGTAGCGGCTGTCGGTCCATAGCAATGCCTCGTTCTTCGTGATGACAGCTGTACCCGTCTCGCCTTGGAAACCGCTGATCCACTGCATCTCCGCCCAGTGTGCAGCCATATATTCGCTGTTGTGCGGGTCGGTGCCGGGTACTATATAGGCACTTACGCCCGCTTTTGTCATCTGCTCTCGCAGAGTAGCCAAACGTTCAATAATCGTATTCATAAGGTATAGTGTTTAAGTGTTTGCTAATATGTAGTTAATGTCGGTATTGTACCGAGCAAAAAGGTACAACATTGTTTGGATATTGAAAGAAACGTGCAGCGAAATCGGTGAATTTTCTATTGATTTCGCTGCCTGTTTCGCGACATTTTGCTTTGTTATAAAACCTGTATGTCAAAGGTTTTGTATTCATTAAAATGTCATTATTTCACTGCCTTGAAAGACATGTCGAGGGCTTTGAAGGAGTGGGTAAGAGCCCCGACGGAAACATAGTCCACTCCTGCGAGCGCGTAGTCACGTATGGTGTCAAGCGTGATACCGCCGGAGGACTCAATCTCCACTTTCTTGCCGTTCTGCTGTTCCCATTGGCGCACAATCTGCACCGCTTCACGCGTATCTTCGGGCGTGTAGTTGTCAAGCATCACGCGGTCGGGTATGCCCGTTGTCAATGCTTCACGCAATTCGGCAAAGTTGCGCGTCTCAATCTCAATGCGCAAGTTAAGACCTTTCTCTTGGCAGTAGCGTTTAGCACCTTCCAAGGCCGCCGTTATACCGCCTGCAAAGTCCACGTGGTTATCTTTGAGCAGGATCATATCAAACAATCCGATACGGTGGTTCTTGCCGCCGCCTATACGGACAGCTTCTTTCTCCAAGTAACGCAGTCCGGGTGTTGTCTTGCGCGTATCAAGCACGTAGCATCCTGTGTCGGAGATGAGCGATTGGTAGCGGTGGGTAGTTGTGGCGATGCCCGACATGAGTTGCATAATGTTGAGCATTGTGCGCTCTATTTGCAGCAGACTCAGTTCGCTGCCGGTTACGCGGAAAGCGATGTCGCCTTTCTTGACCTTGTCGCCATCGTGCAAATACAGTTCAATCTGCAGAGTGGGGTCGAAATAGCGTATCACTTCTTTGGCTACTTCCACGCCTGCTAAAATGCCTTCGGCTTTGATAATGAGTTGCTGACAGCCTTGCAGGTCTTTGGGAATACAACTTAGTGATGTATGGTCGCCCTCGCGTATGTCTTCGCTGAACCAGAGTTGGATTAAAGGGCGGAGTTCGTCTTTTGTCATAGATATAGTTTTCGATAGGTCGATATACCGAGCAAGTCGATATATAGAGGTTTATAATGAAGATTTAGAATTCGCTTGTGAAGTGGAATCGTATATTGGGGTAGTCGTTCTGTGCGAGTTGGAGTATATAGGCAGAGTCGGCGAGGAACACGTCGCGTCCTGCCTTGTCGTATGCCATATATTGGGCTTTGCGTCGTTTGAATTCGGCTATTTGTGCCGTGTCGTCGCTTTCTATCCAGCAGGCTTTGTAGAGCGCAATCGGTTCCCAACGGCAAAGGGCATTGTATTCGTGTTCCAATCGGTACTGAATGACCTCGAATTGCAACTGACCGACTGTTCCGATAATTTTTCTGCCGTTGAGTTGGCTCACAAACAGTTGAGCCACACCCTCGTCCATCAGTTGTTTGACACCTTTGTCCAATTGTTTTTGCTTCATCGGGTCGGCGTTCTCTATGTACTTGAACATCTCCGGCGAGAACGAGGGCAGTCCCTTGAAATGCAGCATCTCTCCCGAAGTGAGAGTGTCGCCAATCTTGAAGTTACCCGTGTCGGGCAGACCCACTATGTCACCGGCAAAGGCCTCGTCCACGGTCTCTTTGCGTTGCGCCATAAAACAGGTAGGGGACGAGAAACGCATAGTGGCAGGTTTGCCTCCTGCGGGTGGGACGAGGGTGTACCACTCATTGCGGTGGAACACGCCGCTGCAAATCTTGAAGAAAGCGATGCATGAGCGGTGGTTCGGATCCATATTGGCGTGAATCTTGAAGCAGAAACCGGTGAATGTTTCCTCCATCGGATCCACCTTGCGCTCCTCGGCTTGAACGGGACGCGGGGAGGGAGCGTTTTGTACGAAGAAGTTGAGCAGTTCTTGTACGCCGATGGTCTTGTAGGCACTGCCATAGAAGACGGGTGCCAAGTCGCCTGCGAGATATAGGTCTTTGTCAAAGGGGGGATATACCTCGTCTAACAGTTCGCGGTCGGCATCGCTGATTCGCGTGTTCCACTGTTCGCTGCCGCGCGTCCATACTTCGCTGAATTTGAGACCTTGTCCGTCTGCCCACGACATAGGAGTTACACTGATACCCAACTCTTTTTCCAGATCGTCCACTAAGTCAAAGGGGTCGCGGCCTTCGCGGTCCATCTTGTTCATAAAGACCATCACGGGTGTCTTGCGCATGCGGCACACTTCCATCAGACGGCGTGTCTGTGTCTCTACACCTTTCGCGCTGTCAATGACAATTATGACGCTATCCACGGCAGTCAGTGTGCGGAACGTGTCTTCGGCAAAGTCTTGGTGTCCCGGGGTGTCAAGGATATTGATATGATAGACTGTATCATTTCCGTTTGCCTCGTTGCGGTAGTCAAAGCCCATCACGCTGGTAGCCACGCTGATGCCGCGTTGTTTCTCAATCTCCATCCAGTCGGAGGTGGCTGTGCGTTTGATTTTGTTCGATTTGACGGCTCCCGCCACATGAATGGCTCCGCCGTAAAGAAGTAGTTTTTCGGTGAGCGTTGTCTTACCTGCATCGGGGTGGCTGACGATGGCGAATGTTCTGCGTCTCAGTATCTCGTCTTGAAAGGTCATAATAAAATGTCGTTTGTCTTTTTGTTATCTTTGTTTTGTGTGTTAGGGTTTTGTTCATTGTGTTAGGGTTTGAGGCAACCGATAGGAATTATTTTGACTCCATCCGGGCGGGTGAAGGCTATCTTACCGGCAGTCAAAACCATCAGCAAGTCCGGTTCGCGTAGAGGTATTTGTGGTTGAGCAGCATTGTACTTGCGCACCAAGTTGCGTAACTCAATCAGGTGTCGCGCGCCTTCTTCTATGTCGTTACTTCCTAATTTGCACTCTATAAGCGCATATCTTCCATCTTCGATGTGTAGTACAAAATCTGCTTCCAAGTCATATCGGTCGTGGTAGTAATTCAGGTCGCCTCGCAAGGCGTATGAATAGGCTTTCAGGTCGCGTAAACACAAATTCTCGTAGATGAATCCGAATGTTTTCATATCTTTTATCAGAGTGTCGGGTGTCAACCCCAACGCCGCCACTGCAATGGAAGGGTCAGCAAAAGCACGTTTCAGACCGCTTCGAATAGCCGTTTTAGAGCGTATGGCAGGATTCCAAGCCTCTATATCCTGAATCAAAAATAGACGTTGCAACGCATTCTGATAATCGTCAAAGGTCTTGATACTCAAAGTCTCGGTCGTGGCGTTCATATCGGCAATAATGCCCGCCTTTTTAGCCAATGTGGATATATTCCTTGCGTATGAACGCAGCATCAGTTTTGCCAAAGCCGCACTGCGTTCCACTCCGTCCACGTTCTGAATATCCGACTCACAAACAGTAGAAAAATAGTTCTTTGCCACAAGCAGTTTGGCGTTATCAGTCTTGCGATTGAGTGAGGCAGGCCAACCGCCGCGACAGGCGGCAAAAACCAATTCCTCAATAGTTAAGGCAGACTGCAAACCGTCTAT
>CAMVHW010000062.1 GCA_947167395.1 uncultured Bacteroidales bacterium | reverse complement strand
ATAGAAGCAATACCACGAGTCTGAGTCCAATACGGATATGTAGGGTGATTATAATCGTCAAATGTATATTCAGTCAGAGCCGTACCGAAATCATATATGTTATAACACATTACCTCCAACGACATCGGTATATCCCTTACCCACCATCTGCCGGTGGCTCTTATGTCAAGATTAAAGAAAGCATCCTCACGCTTGCCAAACCACGTGTTAGCCATACTTATCCCCTTTGCATCCATATTCAGTATCGCCACTTGTTGATGTCCGTTTACCATTGCTGTTCGTGCCGTATATGAGGAGAAGGGCTGACCATCCTTGAACTTGCCGTTTAAGGCTATCGAGAAGTACTTACAAGGATTATAAGTAACCTGCAAACGGAGAATAAAAGACTTGTCCTGATTCAAACGGCAGTTGCCTTGGTATGGCCAATCACCCTCACGAAGTGCCAAGTATGTATTGGGATTAGCCGACGACTCCGACAACGAACCTATATTATTATGCAACGGACCATTACCCATCGTGCTCAATCCTGCCATAAGGTAACTCTGCCAACTCACCAATACAAACCATTTTCTGCCCTTATAAGTATATTTAGCCAAGTTGGACATATAATAAGGCGTGCGACCACCAACGGTGGAAGACATCAAATCCAAAGGCTGTGTCGTAACGGTATACTGCTTCTCTCCTTCACGCATATAATAAAAGTCGCCCTCTTTCTGCATGTTTTTATCCACTCCGTCGGCATAGTCGGTAAACCACATATTATAGTACTTACGCAATGAACTTATGAGTGCCAACTCGTGGCGTTTCTCCTTGTCGAAATAGAAAGCAATAGGCAAATCCAATACGGCATACGAGGGTTGGTGCATCCATAGATTCTTATCCGAAGTGTGGTAAGCACCGCCGGTGGTGGCAAGCAACGCATTATCACCAAAACGAATATCACCATTCATATAATCGTTGCTAAGATACCTAACCTCGTCCCACGTATATGACATACGGTGATGACTGACCGACAGTCCGAACCTGAACCACCAAGCAGGCTCGTAGTCAATAGCCACCTTGGCTAACCAGTTGGGGGTAACCACCGACTGACTCTCACCTAATAATATGCCGTCTAACGACACACCTAAATGGGCATACAGATTAAGCCCTTTTGCCAAATTCTTTTCGGCTATCACCATTGCCTCGTTCTCCAATATACCCGAAGCAAAAGCCTTTGACTGCCAATGGTATGTATATAGGTATGTTGGCGTTGGGTCTGCTATTGATTGTATATAAACGTCATTAGCCCAAGTCAGTGCGGTAGGACGGAAATGCAGAGCCGAATTATAGCCTTCCGCATGCACGCGAAGCCAAGGCAATAATGGCTGGTCATACTGAACAGAAAGATTGAATGAGTTCATCTTTCCGTCTGCATACCACGGGTCAAAAGCCTCACCGTCATGGTCAAACAGATTACGAGAGAATGTCAAATTGTTGTGACGCTCATTGTAGTTCTCATAACTTATACCGGCAACTAACTTACCGCTGTTCTCAAACTGTGTTGTACTATACACCCCCGCTTGATATGAACGAAGCAGAGATTGCTCGTTATAGTTATAGTATAACTCCGAACCATAATCGCTCCTGCCGTTGGTTACGAAGAAATAGTTCAGTCGGGTAAGTGAAGTGGCAAGAGGCAATTCCCCGTCTATTTGAGCCGTATAGTATTCCGAAGGGTACATAAGGCTTATACCTGTATGGTCGAAAGCCGTCTCCTTGCGATGACCATAATTGACGTAGGCGTGTTGGTAATAACGTCTGCCGTAAGCAGGTATGGCAAAAGTGGCATCCATCGTTCCTGCCCCCACTATATGATTGCGCATATCCACAGGACGTTTATCCATCGTTCTCTCCTCACCCGACGAATGAAAGAGATTGATCATCTCGCGAGTACCAGGAGATATACCACCTAAATTACCCGTATTTCCTGTCAATCGAACAGAAGCCCCTTGCGTCGTGTCACTCGTGAAGAACAACTCACCATCGTGATAATCAAGTGCCAGATGAGTATAGTCCATCGGAGCATAAAACATAGTACTCCCCACTTGCAGACGACTGTCTATACGCATCCCGTTAAACCAATACTTATTTTGCCTAAACGAATTACCGGCTATGGAAAACACGTTCCTATCGCCAAGATTCCATTCACCTGTCGTTTCAGACTCATAAACGACATAGTCGTTCATATTGTCAAGATAATGACCTAAATCAGTAGTTTGATACCAATCGCGGAAAAAACTACTCTTTGTGCTATCCACTCCAAAAACAGGAAATGCTTGAGCACAAACAATCGTACTCAAGCATAACACTATAACTAATAATGAAAATTGCTGATATCTCATTGAAAAAGAGAAATTTATGCAGTAGGTTATCCGAACAAGTTCTTAAAGAAATTCTTCTTGTCCGACCCACCCGGGGCTATATTCGGACTGTCCTTAAGTTTTTCTATCAACGCCTTCTCGTCTTTGCTTAGATGTTCAGGAATATAAACACCGACATTGATAAGCAAATCACCTGAACCATACTGCCTTGCATATTGGTCTATGACCGGCAATCCTTTGCCTCTCATACGCAGTATCTTACCCGGTTGCGTACCCGGAGTAATGGTTATCTTGGCTTCTCCTTGAAGGGTCGGAATCTTCACTTGACCACCTAAAACGGCAGTAGGCATATCAAGCAATAAGTTATATATCAGGTCACTACCCTCACGAACCAAATCCTTGTGCTCCTCTTCTTCAATGAGTACCAACAAGTCACCGTTCACACCGCCATGAGGTGCAGCATTACCCTTTCCTTCAACAGGCAACTGCATTCCGCCTGCTACACCGGCAGGGATATGTATGGATATAACCTCATCATCACGAACCACACCTTCACCGTTGCAGTACACACACTTGTTCTTGATGACTCTGCCTTCGCCTCCGCAAGTGGGACATACCTCCTGCACTTGCATCATTCCAAAGATTCCTCTCTGAGTACGAACAACACGACCAGTCCCCTTACACGTAGAACACGTCTCACCGTCCTTGCCGTCGGCACTGCCCGTCCCTTGACAATGCTTACAAGGCACAAGTTTCTTTACCTTAATCTTCTTATCAACACCGGTTGCTATCTCCTCCAAGGTCAAACGCACCCTTACTCGAAGGTCGCTGCCACGTCTAACTCTTTGTCTGCTGCCGCCTCCTCTTCCGCCGAAGAATGAGGAGAAACTGCCTCCCATACCCCAACTCTCAAACAAATCGCCAAACTGCGAGAACACATCCTCCATACTGGAGAACCCGCCTGCACCGGCTGCTCCGCTGACTCCGGCATGACCAAACTGATCATAACGCTGACGCTTCTGCTGGTCGCTCAATACCTCGTATGCCTCTGCCGCCTCCTTAAACTTCTCTTCTGCCTCTTTCTTCTCGGCTTCGCTGTCGTTAATATGACGGTCAGGATGGTACTTGAGTGCCATCTTCTTATAGGCTTTCTTTATCTCATCGGCTGTGGCGTTCTTCTGAACACCCAACACCTCATAATAATCGCGCTTTTCTGACATAATTATATCTCCTTTCTTTTATTCGCCTACCACCACTTTGGCATAACGAATAACCTTGTCTCCTAATTTATAACCTTTTTGCGTACAATCGATTATCTTACCCTTCTTGTCCTCACCCATATTGAGCGTGGTAATGGCCTCGTGCTCATCAGTTGAGAAATCTTTTCCTTCTGTCTCTATAACATTCACATTATGATGATTAAGGAATGTAAGGAATTTCTGATGAATAAGTTTAATTCCTTCTTTAACAGCATCGTCTTGCGACTCCATAGATTGCAAAGCCCGCTCAAAATCGTCTATCAAGGGCAACATATCAACAAATATCTTCTCCCCTGCCGTTTCTGTCAGTTCCAACTTCTCTTTATTGGAACGGCGACGATAATTATCAAACTCTGCCATCAATCTTAATTTTGTATCTTCCAACGACGACACCTTATCCTCCAATTCTTTTATTCTTTTTTCCGCCTTGTCTTGCTCGTTTTCCTTCTCTTCGTTTTCCATTTCAACTACTTCTTCATTTTCAGGCGTTTGAGTATCTGTATTCACTTCTTTCAATTGCTCCTCTTTCTGAGAAACTTCTTGCTTTTCAGTCTCGTTTTTCATCTCGTGTTATATCTTTTTAATTATTTCATTTCTCGTTTCAACAATTCTTGTGCCGATTTGATTTTACTGCCATTTTGGCAGCGAATTCCCCATTTTTGTGGCAGAAAAACTGTTGAAAAATTGCGCAAATGTATAATAAACATACAAAAACATATCTTTTTTATTCATTTTTCTTTTGTTTATAGGAAAAAGACCATACTTTTGCCGTCGAATTTGATGTGGGGGAGCCGACATACGGTTCCCCCGCCTTTTGAACAAAACCATAATTTGAGAAAGAGAATGCTTACTGAAAACGCTATACGTGAGTTAGTTGCGTCACTGTTAGAAGATACTGACTATCAGTTGATAAATGTAGAAGTCAGTAAGGATAATGATGTCCTTGTTGAGATTGACAGACCCGGTGTGGTGGATATAGACTTCTGTGCAACCCTCAATCGCCGTCTGACCGAACAGTTGGACCACTCTTTCCCTAATGAAAATTATAGTTTAGAGGTGGGCAGCGTCAGCCTTACCGCTCCTTTTGCTTCCAAATTGCAATATGAAAAACACTTGGGGCATAATGTCGTTGTTACCGACAACGACGGTCATCGCTATAGCGGACAGTTGGTCAGCGTGGATCAAGACACCTTTATGATAGATGCAGACACTACTCTCACCTTCCGCTACGATGAAGTAAAACAAACTGTATATAATATAACTTTTTAATACTATAACCTTTTTATTCAAAATGGCTAAAAAGCAAGATTCTGTCAATCTGATTGACATTTTTTCAGAGTTTAAGACACTCAACAAAATCGACCGTAAGACCTTTATCAATGTCTTGGAAGATTCATTCCGCTCGGTTATCGCCAAAATGTATGGCTCCGATGCCAACTACGATGTAATCATCAACCCCGACAAAGGCGACCTCGAAATCTATCACAACCGACTCATTATGGAAGACGATGACGTGGCTAACGAGCGCACACAAATAAGCCTTAGCGAGGCACGTCAATTGGACGAAGAAGCAGAAGTGGGAGAAGAAATAACGGAGAAAGTGGACTTCTCATCATTCGGCAGACGTATGATACTTACTCTGCGACAAACCCTGTCTTCCAAAATACTGGAACTCAAAAAAGAAAATGTCTATCTGCGCTATTCAGGTATGTTGGGACAGATAGTTACCGGCGAATTGGAGCAAGTATGGAAAAAAGAAATGACCATAAAGGATGAAGAAGGTGTTGAACTATACTTGCCCAAACAAAACCAAATACCTACTGATTATTATCGCAAAGGCGATGTGGTGAAAGCCATTGTGGCTTCGGTGGAAAACAAAAACCAAAACCCTAAGGTTATTCTCAGTCGTGTCAGCCCGCTATTCCTCCAACGTTTGTTTGAACAAGAAGTGCCTGAGGTTCACGACGGACTGATTGCTATCAAGGGTATTGCCCGCATACCGGGCGAAAGAGCCAAAGTGGCTGTGGAGAGTTTTAACGACCGGATAGACCCCGTTGGCGCCTGCGTAGGTATAAAAGGAGCACGTATTCACGGTATAGTACGTGAACTGCGCAATGAGAACATCGATGTCATTAACTATACTTCCAATACACAACTGTATATCCAACGCGCCTTGGCTCCCGCCAAAATCTCGTCGATGACCATCAATGAAGAAGAAAAGAAGGCAGACATTTACCTTAAACCCGACGAAGTGAGCCTGGCTATCGGTAAAGGAGGATATAATATCCGTCTGGCTAACGAACTGACAGGCTACCAAATAGACGTTTATCGCGAAATGGACGATGAAGATATGGAGGATATCTATCTCGACGAATTTAACGACGAAATAGATCAATGGGTTATCGACCAACTCAAAAATATCGGCTTGGATACTGCCAAATCTGTATTGGCTCTCTCCAAAGACGAACTCAAAAAACGCGTTGACCTCGAAGACGAAACTGTGGACGAACTCTACCGCGTTTTGGCTTCCGAGTTTGAAGACGAACAAGAAGAAAACTAATCTAATAAAAATATCTGTTTATATATGGCTCAAAAACTTATCAAGGCTTGTAAAGAACTCAATATAGGAATGGCAACCGCCATCGAATTCTTCCAAAAGCAAGGTAAGACCATCGCCTCTGACCCAAATACGCGCATTGACGATGATCTATATATGCTGCTCGTACAGGCATTCAACAAAGATATGGCTGTCAAAATGGCTGCCGACAAACAAGCACAAGAACGACAAGAACGCGACTTGGCTAAAAGTGTGTCTATCGAGGAAGAACGGAAACAAACACATATTCCCACCGAGATACCAAGAATGCACGTTGTGGGCAAAATAGACCTTAACGCTACGACAACAAAACAAGAGCAATCCTCTCAACCTGCTCAACCGGAACAAGAAGAAGCACAGGTACAACAGGCAGCAGCGGCAATTATCGACGAACCAATAGTTGAACAACCGACTATTGACGAACAGGTAATTGAACAACCTGTTGAAGAATTTGTCTCGGTTACCGATGAAGGTGAACAAAATGAAAAAGAGGAAATAATCGAAACAGATGATGAAGATAATGTTGAGTATGAGGCAGAAGAAAACGAAGAAGAGCCTGTCGATAATGAGCCAATCGATATGCCCGAAGATAATTCTACCGATAACAACAACAACGAAGAAATAGTAGAGGATAACAAAAACAAACCCGAAATCTTCACTATTCATAAAAAACCTGCGCCCATCCAACCCAAAGTGGTGGGTAAAATAGACCTCAGTAGTCTTAATCAAGCCACTCGACCGACCAAAAAGACCAAAGAGGAAAAGAAAAAAGAAAGAGACGAACGACTACATAAAGACCAAAACGGTAACCAAAAACGCAAACGTGAACGTATTCAACAAAATAAGGTTGACGTAAACGATGTGCGCAACCAAAAAGGCAAAAACAAAAATAATAACAAACGCCCCGTAAAAATCGAAATTGACGACGAAGAAGTACAACGCCAAATAAAAGAGACACTCAATCGTCTCCAAAGCCAAAAGGGCAAAACACTGACTTCTAAACACAAACGCGACCGCCGTCAGTTGGAACGTGAGAAAATGGCTGAAGAAAAAGCCGAACAACAAGCACAATCAACCATTCTCAAACTTACCGAATTCGTTACCGTTAATGACCTTGCCGTTATGATGAACGTACCGGTAACCAAGATTATCGGAACATGTATGTCACTCGGTATGATGGTTAGCATCAACCAACGACTTGACGCAGAAACAATCAATATAGTAGCCGAGGAGTTTGGCTTCACTACCGAATATGTTGATGCCAAAGTGGTTGAAAACCTCCACACCGATGACGAAGAATACTCCGATGAGGATATGCAGGAACGTTGTCCTATTATTACCGTTATGGGACACGTTGACCACGGTAAGACCTCATTGCTCGACCATATACGCAATACTAACGTAATT